>JAFZTO010000057.1 GCA_017618795.1 Clostridia bacterium
ATATTGCCCGGAGCCTTTGTGCCCGGGCGCGGAATATGCGCTCCGTGTAATACTTTCCGGAAGGCAGAACCCCCGGGATCCCTGATCCCAAGCGGTCGTTCGTCGGGAGTGCGGCACCTGACACACCGTAGGACCTTGAAAGGCCCGAAAAGTGCAGCCTCCAGACCGCTCCAACAAAAATGGCGGCCTTTGCCTTTGCTCTAGCGCCTCTCCGGGCTTTTGCTCTCGCTCTTGATTTCGCCCCTGTTCCCCGAGGCTGTTCACAGGTCAATATATTCAGGTCGGGTCTTGCGTCCCGACCTTTTTTTGAAAGAATTTCCAGTTGATACGATATAAAGAAATATGAGCTATATCGATAGAATTGCTTCCCTTATGGGGAATCGCGAGAGCGGCGTGGTCGCTCTCTTTTCCGACGGCACGATTATCACGTGGATACAGCCGCTTCGTACTATTCTCGCCCGCAACGATTGGGAGGATTCCTATAGGGAGGATCCTTCCGTCAGTTTGGCGGAGCGTTTCGTGTCACACTACTGCAAATATGCTGACGAGATTCCCCTCAACGAGTTTGAGGGCTCCGTGCAGGAGTATTTGTCCGATTGTCTCCAGTGTCTCCTCTGGCATATGGCCCACGACCCAGACGACCGTGCAGGCAATGAGTCGGACGAGTATTGGGAGTGGGACAATCTCCAGGATTCCTTCGAGCACAGTTTTCTGACCAACGCAGAAACGGTTGAGCAGGATATCGCTGCATTCACCGGTTTGCTGGAGGACAATCAGGAGTTTGCAATAGGTAAGGAAAAGTTCTGCCTGCAATCCTTCGAGGACGAAGAGTATGGCTGCGCCTATGCGCTCTGCAAAATCGTCCCGGATTCATTTACGGACGAAGAGACCGGTGAGACCTTCCCGGTTGAGCGTGTGGATCTCGTCTTTCAGGCGAGCACGCCCGGTATTCTGTACGCCAAGTGTCTGGCGTATAGGGAAAAAACAACAAGTAGAGACTCAGGCCGGAGAGACGGACGCCTGTACGGTAAAGCTGTCAATGATTAGTTTGCGCTCTTCTGGGGACAGGAGTTTCATCTTCTCTAAAACATCCTCAGGATCCGGTTTCTGATCGAACACCCGCTGAAGCGCGGAATCGATAGCTGTCATATTGAACTCCTGCAGGTAGGTTTCGGTGGTCTGAAGGCTGGAATGCGCCAGAGCACCTTTAATCGTCATCGAGTCAACATTCTCGTTCATCGCCATGGTGGCAAATGAATGACGACTGACGTGGAAAGTCACGTGTTTTTTAATACCAGCAAACTCCGCGATGGTTTTCAGGTTCTTGTTAAAAATGGCATTTACGGAACCGACCTTATTCAGCAGCTGCTCCAGAAGCGCCACGGGCATCACCTGTTTTTGTTCGTATGTTACGTACTTAGCCCAAGGTGCATCGTTTGCCAAAAAAGGGAAAATGTAGTCACCCGGCAGATGCGTTCCCTTATCATAAAACGCTATGATTTCTTTGGCCTGGCGAACCATGGCCAAGTCACGGACTTTGCCATTCATATCCATCTGGTAGGAAATGCGTCCGTCTGAACCAATATTCGACCATCGCATCTGGATGACATCTCCCGCCCGGATACCTGCGCAGTAGAACGAGAGCAAAAAGGCGTTACGCGTATGCCAGATAACTGAACCTTCTTCCAGATCAAGTGCAGTTATGGCATTGATTTCCTCTCGCGTGAGTTTGTCTTTTGTCGTCTTTGTCTGCTTCAGTTGATAGCTTTCAAACGGGTTCGAGGTAATAAGTTTATCAACATTCTTGGCGCGATTGAGGATGGCCCGAAAGACCTTCATTTCAACATAAACCGCGTTGACAGAGAGACGCTGATCAGGGATGCGTGAATTGGGCAACTGAAGCAAGTGCGCCTCAAACTTTTTGAGGAACGCCGTGTCAATATCTGCAAATGTTGCAGTTGGGCAGAAGGCTTTAAGCTTGTTGCAGAAGTTCTTGTATTTTTTACCGTTGCGGATATGACCGGTGTCCTTGACCTCATCAGCTATCTTCTCCGCATAGATAAGGAATCGAGGGCTGACATCATCCTTCTTTCGTTTCTCCGCGACCTTATTAATAGAGACCTTACGGTGGGTTTGTTTTTCTTCCAGATAAGCGTCAGATGCACCATCAAGTTCTTGTTTAAGCAAGAGATTCTTTTTGATATAGTCAGGGTCCGTGGACTTAATCCAGTTTTCGGAGCGAGCAGTCGAGTTAAAGTCACTCTTCCTGGCAACGGAGACAGGGGTCTTGAATCGGCGGTAGCGACGATCCTGACAGATCCTGATAAAAACACAGTATCCGCCATCTCTTGAACGCTTATGGTTCAACTCAAGTTTAAATGTCGCCGCCATATCAAAAATGCGCTGCTCAAAGGTACGAATTTACCGATACATTTCCAAATAAAACGGCCTTTTTTATAAAGGGTGGTTTTCTTAGAATCGTTTAATATTAAGGTGTTTATAACAAGAGACTGGCGGAAATACAAGGAATTTCATACGGTAAATTCGATTCCTCATGGGGTACGAAGCAGTTTTCAAACGGGTACAAAAACGTCATTTCATACCGCTGAATTTTCGATAAAATTGCAATTTGTGTCGGTAATGTGTCGGTAAAAATATTGAGAGATACGATAAACCGCTGCAAGTCAATGACTTACAGCGGTTGTTTCGTACCCCCGAGGCGAATCGAACGCCTATCGTCGGAACCGGAATCCGAAATTTTATCCATTAAACTACAGGGGCAT
>JAFZTO010000058.1 GCA_017618795.1 Clostridia bacterium
ATTATGCCCCCATTCAATACTGTTAACAGAACACCTTACATATTCCTGCAAAGCGTCTTCACGGCTGTTTAAACTTTAAACTATTCCGTTCTCTCCTATGTAAAAAAAAAAGAAAACCACGACGTCCGCACCATAAATTATCTGGATTTGATTTATTATCAGTTTTTTTGACGGTTCGGCTATTGCCTTTTCCGACCGCTCGAAAAACATGTCAAATTATTCCGCTGTCGTCCATCGCGCGTCCTCCCTCTTTTCAGGCGTCTTGTGCTTCGACTCATTCACTAAATACCTACCGAAACAAACGGAATCCTTACGGATTTTTCAGAAAAAACAAAGGATTCGGAGATTCTATTCTCTTCCGAGTTCTTTTTTAATCCTGTTCAGCACTTTTTTCTTATCAGCGCTCCAGAGCGGAGCGATAAGCAGTTTTTTCGGCCCGTCGCCCGTCAGCCGGTGAACGACAATTTCCTCCGGAAGAACAGAAATACATTTTCTTAATATTTCGATATACATGTCAAGGCTCAGCGTTTCAAAACTTCCAGCCCTGTAATCATCGGCAAGGTCGGTCCCCTCCAGAACGTGCAGAAGCTGGAGTTTTATGCCTTTTGTCCCGCACTCAACGGCATAACGGACACTGTTTACCATGTCATCAGTACTTTCTCCGGGCAGACCGAGGATTATGTGCGTGACGGTATGCACGCCCGCTGCGTTCAGCCTTTTCACCGCGTCGGCATAAACTCCGTTCTCATATCCACGCCGGATATATTTTACAGAATCAGGGTTTGAGGTTTGCAGTCCGAGCTCCACCCATACGGGCTTGACACAGTTTAGTTCCGAAATCAGACCTGTCACGTCGTCTCCGAGACAATCCGGACGCGTTGCAATGTCAAGACAGACTATATCATTGCGCGTCATCACACTTTCATAAAGCTTTCTGAGATAAGAAACAGGCGCGTACGTATTGGAAAAAGCCTGAAAATACGCAATATACTTTTCTCCGCGGTATTTTTTCGAGACGAGCTGCTTTGCGCGTTCGATCTGTTCTTCAACAGGCATGGAAGGCGACGGCGTAAATTCGCCCGAGCCGCCCGCCGAGCAGAAAACGCAACCGCCCGTTCCGACCTTTCCGTCTCTGTTCGGGCAGGTCATTCCGCCGTTCAGATTCAGTTTGTATACCTTCTGACCGAATGTTTTTTTGCAGAAATCATTAAATGTTATCATTCATCAATACAAGTACCGGCCGTTTCCGGCCGGTACATCACTTATTTACCAACTGCCTTTAAATAATAGTTGATCCATTTAGCCTGATTTGCGCACTGTATGTTGTTAAGGAAAACTATGTCGCTGAGGCCGTAATCGCCGAATTTCTCAAGTACATTCATGCTGATATGCCTTGGGTCTATGACAAAAATGTTGCCGTAGTGCGCAGTAAGGAACGGCACGAAAGCGTCGCCGTAGCTGTCTTTGAAAACCAGAATGCTCTTGTCCTGCGGATTTTCAGGTACGTTTATGACAGTATAAGGGTTGTCTCCACCTATAAAGCACAGATATGTCTTGTGACTTGCCACAATAACGGATTTGCGCGTATACGTAGCCGCGTTCGTCGGAGTCACCGTCATGGTCAGCGTAACGTTCGGCTTCCATGCGTCTATGGTGTCTGCTATTTTTTTGAATCTGTCGTCCTTAGTGTAGCGGTAGTAAGAGCCGTGGTAACTGGTCGTTATAGTCTGGTGCACCATGTCGTCAAGCGCGACAGGCTCCTCGCCTACCACCTGACGTATAAAATCAGCGTATGCGTAATAGGCCCCCAGCTGTGTCCAGTGATGATCCGTCTTGAAATAGATATACTCGGAACGGTGGGTATACATTGTTTCGCCGAGATTGACGAAATGCGCCTGCTGGCCCTCGAAATACGTTGCCATTCTGTTCAGCGCCGCGCGCTGGTTTGGAAGCGTTTTTGTTATCGCCGGGTCATCGATAATAATTGATGAAACCGGGGCGATCAGCGCCGTGATGCGCGTATCCGGGAACACCTTTGCGTAATATTCAAGCGCCGCCGCATACTTCTTTGCGTTGTTTGCGCTCACGTTGCCGCTTATGAATCCCATATTCTGATACAGGAAGATTCCGTTTGGCAGAAGGTCAGGCTCGTCGGGGTTGTCGACAACGTCAGGTTTGAAAACGTCGACGGAAATCATTGCCTTGTTTTCCCCGACGGCAAGCGATATTGTTGTTGAACCGGCAGCGACGCCCTTTACCGTGACTTTGTTGTTCTTAATCGTCATCGTCGCGATCTTTTTGTTCGGTTCTTCCCAGACAAGTTCCGGCTGAAGCTCTTCATCCGGCCCCTCGCGTTTTACTTCAAACGTGAACGTGGCGGTGCTTCCCACCGAAACGCTGATTTTTTCCGTTGAGAACGACGGAATAAATACCGTCTCTTCGGGAACTGTTTCGGTTTCAAACAAAGTGGTTTCCTCCGTAGACACAATTTCCGGCGGTTCGGTTTCAGTAAACACCTCGGTGGTTACGGGCAGCGTCGTCTCCTCGTTCATCAGGCTCTCCATACGCCTCCAGAATTCCTCGTCGTCGTCGGTCGTCTCCTCAACCGGGTTTAAAACTACAGCGATCCCCGCGTCAAAACCCTTGAGCAGGTCCATTTTCTTTGCGGCGTCAACGAGATTCTCCCTGTTCCAGAAAGTGTCGGAAATGAACTCCGACAAGCCCTTGAAATAACTGCCGTCCGCAAGCGCGCTTAAGGAGAACTCGGGCATGGAGGCAAGATTTCTGTTTTCGTTTTCAGACACGGTCGGACGGTTCTTCTGAATAAGGTTAAGCAGAGTTACAGCCGTATAGAGCACGGCAATGACCGCCAGACAGATTATATTCACTTTTTTGCCGTTCGACATCGGACGGCGTTTTTTATCGCTGTTTTTCACTTTATTTTCCTACCATTCCCAGATAGTAATTGGCCCATTTCGCCTGATTGGCACAGGTTATGTTGTTTATAAACAGAATATCCGTCAGACCGTAATCGCCGAATTTTTTCAGCAGATTGATACTCACGTATCTCGGATCAACGACAAAGATATTACCGTAATGCGCGGTAAGGAAGGGCGTCAGCGCATCTGCATAGCTGTCCTTGATAATCAGGACGCTTTTGTCCTGCGGATTGCCGGGCACGTTTATGACCGTGTACGCCGCGTCCCCGCCGATAAAGCAGAAATAACGCTTCTGGTTCAGTATGCAGGTGTCGTATTTGTTTGTTTTTCCGTTTCTCTTGACGGTCATAGTCAGCTCAACATCCGGACGCCACGTGTCAAGGGTATCATATATCTTTTTAAAAAACGGGTTCTGAGTATATCTGAAATATGAGCCCTGGAATTTGTCAGTAATTTTATGATAAATCATATCCTCCAGTGCGACCGGCTCTTCGCCCAGATATCTGATCAGATCGACGTAAGCGTAATATGCGGCGAGCTGCGTCCAGTGATGATCGTTTTTATAATAAATATACTCGTCGCGGTGCTCGAAAATCGTGTGGCCTATGTTTACGAATCCTGCTCTTCCGGTAAACATGGATGCCAGCATGTCAAGGTCGGCGACCTGATCGTTCTTCAGCTGACTCCGAATCTCGGGGTCCGTTATCGTGACGGATGATGTCGGGCCGACAAGCGCCGTTACGCGGACGTCGGGAAACAGAGTTGCGTAATATTCAATCGTTTTTGCATAGTTTTCCGCCCTCTTTTTGGTAATACCACCCTTCGTGTATCCTATGCCGTTGTATATGAAAACGCCTCTGTTCATGATATCGATCTCGTCTCCGGCTCCGGGGTCATCCGGCTCCTTTATTTCAGGGGCGTATACTTCGATCGAAACCGTTGCGGTATTCTCTCCGACTGTGAGCTTCAGTTCGGCAGTCCCGACGTTTAAACCGAGAATGGCAACCCTGTCGCCGTCCACGGTTATCGAGGCAATTTTACCGTCCGGCTTTCCCCAGACTGGCTCGGGCATTGTCCCGTCCGTTCCTCTTTTCTCTATACCGAAAGTTATGCTCTGCGAACTGCCGTCCATAATAGAAACCTTGTCGACGGAAAAACTAGGGAACCACTCCGCGGGACCGAGCGTTTCAACGGGAACGGTCTCCGGAGGAACGGTCTCCGGAGGCTCAGTTTCCGTAAACGGCTCGGTAGTCACCGGTTCATAAAACAGCGTTTCGAATTTACGGTCTATCTCGACTTCGTTCTCGTCGGTCTCGTCCGCCTTTGGATCCATCGCCATGATGATCTTGCCGCTGAAGCCCTTTAGCAGATCCATTTTTTTGGAGGCGCCCACAAGATTGTCCCTGTCCCAGAACGTATCCGAAACAAATTCGGAAAGCCCCCTGAAATAACTGCCGTCAAACAGTGCCGCAAATGAAAACTTCGGCATGGTCGCAAGCTCGCGGTTCTCGTTCTCCGATATTGTCGGGCGATTTGTCTGAGCAAGATTCAGGACGGTTATCAGCGTATAGAGCACCGCAATCACCGCAAGGCAGATCATGTTTACTTTTTTTCCGTTTGACGCCGGACGGCGTCTTCTGTCTTTTTTCACAATTATTCTCCGTCAGAACCTGAAATACAGGAACGGGCTGTATGTATTGCCGACCATCCGAACAGTTGCAACCGTCAGCATTGCAACAGCCGCTACGGTTTTAATTATTCTGTCCGCGTCGGCACCTATATGAAATTTAGCGCGGGCTTTCCCGTACAGCCACGGGATAATCGGAAAACAAAGCACAAACGCTACGACCATCAGAACGGAGTTGCCGAGCAGCGTTGCGTTGGCGAAAATATTCGTAAAGCCGCTTGTCCCTGCCCCAAACAGATAACCGATGCGCGTAAACGTGTTGTTCTCAAAGAAGAATATTGCCGTGCCTATCAGCACAACAGCGAAGAAATAAATGCGAGCGGCAATCTGATAAAGGACCTTAGGCAGCTTTGCAAACAGTTTGTCAAGGAACAGAAGCTCGAGCGCCTGGAAAAGCCAGTACCACAGACCCCAGATTATGAAATTCCAGTTCGCGCCGTGCCAGAAGCCGGTCGCGAGCCAGACTATGAAACTGGCAAGAATCGTCGGGAAATACTTTGCAAGTTTTTTGTGTCCCGACTTTGTCATTTTCTTGGTCATGCTTCTCCACGCCCTGGATTTAAGCACCGGATAGAACAGATAATCCTTGAACCATGTACCAAGAGAAATGTGCCACCTGCGCCAGAACTCGGCAATGCTCGTGCTCGCGTAAGGATAATCGAAGTTTTCCGGGAAATCAAATCCGAAAATCTTGCCAAGACCTATCGCCATATCGCTGTAGCCGGAAAAATCGAAATAAATCTGGAGGAAGCAGAACAGGACTCCCGCCCAGTATGCAAGAACAAACGGTCCTCCGTCTGCGTTGAAAAGTCCCTCCGATGCGTAGTAGCAGGTGTCTGCAATAACGACCTTTTTTGCAGCGCCGAGAGCGAATCTGAATATTCCGTCGTTTATATGCTCGGCCGTTATTACCTGATTCTGCAGCTGATCCTCGATATCCTGATATCTGACTATAGGTCCGGCAATCAGCTGCGGGAAAAACGACACGTACATAAGCAGTTTGAGAAACGATCTCTGCACCTGTGACACGCCGCGGTAAACGTCTATAACATACGACATTGCCTGAAACGTAAAGAAGCTGATGCCGATCGGCATAACCACCTTTATAAGGGCCACGTCGGTCCCGGCAACGGCGTTTATGTTCGTAATAAAGAAGTTTGTGTACTTAAAGAAGCCGAGACACCCGAGATTAAGCACAATTGCTAAAGCAAGAAACAGCTTCTGCTTTTTACCCGGCTCGCCGTCGGACGCGCACAAAAATCCAAAAATATAGTTGACCAGCACAACGCCGATCATCAGAAAAACGTAGACCGGCTCGCCGAAAGCATAAAAGATGAGTGAAAAAACGGTAAGTACGATTAATCTCGCCGTATTGTTTCTTCTCGCAAACAGAAAGTAGCATATGATCAGCGCAAAAAGAAACACATAGATGAAAATTAAACTCGAGAATAACATATTATAATTTTGCCCTTTTTATATCTTACCTCTGGCTGATATAATATCGATCATTTCTCCCACGTTTTTCATAGATACGACTTCTTTCATCATGAAGCGCATGGAGAATGCGTCCTCAACTTCGCCGATGAGAGTTACGTGAGTAAGAGAATCCCAGTCCTCCACATCGTCTGCGGTCGTCTCTCTTGTTACCGAAATGCTTTCGTCGTCGAAAACGTCGCGGAATATTTCGTTAAGTTTTGCAATGATTTTTTCTTCCATGATTATAAACCTCTTATTCTTCGCTTATAAAGCTTTCGTTGTATCTGAAACCGTCGACGCCGGCTGTAAAAATTCCGTCGCCGCAGTCTTCAAATCCCAGTTTTGAGTAAATGTCCTTTACCATTCCGTTCTTTTTGGTTGGAAGGTACTGCCCGGTCACTGTTCTGAAACCGTTTTCGTTTGCAACGGAAATCATTTTATTGACTATGAACTCTTCCATGGTCCGTTTGAGCACGCGGCAGCTCATAATCCAGGTATCGACGAACAGATTTTCGCCGTCCTTTTTCATTATTACAGCCGATATGAGGCCATAGTCGCCGAATCTGTCGCGAAGAGTAAAATAAACCGTAAGGTAATCGTCACTCTCCGCAATCCTCTTTATTTCCTCCTCGGTGTATCTGACGGTACGGAGATTGAACTGATTGGAGCGCTGCGACAGCTGCGCTATGCGCGGATACCAGAAACTTTCAAACGGCTTTGCAACAGCGCGCATTGCCAGCCCGCGGAGATAATCGCCGTAATCGGCAAAGGTCTCCGAAAGGATCGCTCTGTCAGCCTCCGCCCTGTACATGTCGTTGCGCTTGGCATCCTCCTCCGACCAGGCGACTGTTTCGAACAGATGCTGCCCTCTCAGATAGTCAATGTAATCCGAAGGTTCGGGAGGCATCTCCGGAACCTTGACATCAGGAAGCATGTCACGAACGCTGCCGCGTTCAAAAGCGCTGTCATCTATGAAAATCATACTGTCAAGGCCAATATTAAGGCGTTTCTGCATATTGGCGATATTCTGTCCCTTGTGCTCCCAGTTGGCGATAAAAAGTGCAAAATCTTCGAGTTTCGCCGTCATCTCAGGATTTTTCTCAAACGGTTCTTTTGCTTTATCGTCAAAATTCTTGGAACAGACTGTCAGAATTATGCCGCGTTTTTTAAGCTCAAGCACCCACCTCTGGAAAGCTGTAAAAGCATGACCGACACCGAGATCTCCGATTTCGATTCCGTCAAACCCGACGTCTCCGACCACGCCTCCCCACATGGTGTTGTCAAGATCAAGGACAAGACATTTGTTGACCTTGCCGGACATTGCGGATATTACAGCCCACACTTCCTCGGCTATCGCCGGTATCAGGTTTGTAGAGAACGGTATTTTCGCCATGGCGTAGTTTTTCGTCGAACGGAACTCCGGCGTTCCGTACAGCTCGCTTATAAACTGAAGATCGACAGGATAAACGTTGTCCTCGTTCATATGGTCGCACATAAGATAATTGAGTTTCCTCATCTGGAAAATGAATGAGGAACGCAGACGGGCGCCGAAATTCCCGCAGGTGCGGTCGTCATATTCGGTAAAGGTGGTCTGCAGAATTTTAGCCCCGCAGTTCGCGGATATGCTTTTCCACACGCCTTCAATCTGCAAAAGCTTTTTTTCCGCAAAACCTTCCCTCTGGCCGACCGGAGTATCCTGAAATTCTTCGTAAAGCTTTTCCGTACAGTTGAACACTAGCACGGCGTCGGGATTGAATTCGTACAGTTCGCTGTGCGGATCTGCCGTCTGCGCCAGAATCTGGTTGTAGTCAGCATCGAAAACCAAAAGATCTGTACCGTTTTTGATTCCGGTTCCTCTGATGGCAGTCGAAATATGTTGCGTCGCGCAGTCCCCGATCACGCCGAGTCTGAAGCGCGGGAAACCTTCGCCGCTTTCCTTTGCATATTTTCTGAGTGATGACATTGTTTCCATATAAGTCAGTTCCTTTCAGTCCCGTTCGCGGGATCATAGCAGTCTGTATCTGCTTCTGTTCCTTTTATATCTTCTTTTTCCGTATTATCCGTTTCATTTACCAAATCGTCCGCTCTGTCACTGTCGCTTTTCTTTCTGAAAATCAGCTTTCCGAGAAAGAAATTGATTATCACGACTATAACCGCCGCTGCAATCTTGACAATGTATTCGTTTATTCCGAGCCAGTCGAACATTACGGCGAATATCCCTTCCTGAAGCAGGAGCGTCATGATACGTCCTCCCGCAAAGGCGGCAAACTCGCCGATCACCGGGAAAAATCCGGTTCTGCGGCTTTTAAATACCCATGTCCGGTTGGTCACAAAGGCAAACATAACGGCGCAAAGCCAGGCAAGCGCGTTTGCCCCGTGAATCAGGAAACTGTTTGCCTCGATGGCGTCTCCCCAGATACGATAAAGAAGAAACGACACCAGCCAGTCGACAAGCGTTGTCAGCACGCCGAAAACAAGGTAAAGAATAATATCCTTACGTTTCAGCAAACCGAGGCATTTGTAAATAAATGTTTTAAAATCAATCCTTACGCGCCGAAGAATTGAGGATATTTTCATTTTCAGCCTCCGAGCACATTTTAAGCAGCGTTTCCATGTCAGTCAGGCGGTTAACGGCGTCAAGAAATGCGTTGCAGGTAATTCCGGGAGGCAGACCTAGCTTTACGGCAACTCCGTCCCTCAGTCTTGACGAATCTTTTCCCCCGCTCAGACCCATCCCGTACAGATCCGCCTTGGTTATCCTGCCTTTTTTTTCTCTTACCGCATATTTTTCAAGAACGCAGCGAAGGGTTTCGACATCCGTTCCCTCCACCCCGAGCAGTCCGTCAGCCGACGGAGCGCTTTTGCGCTTTTCCTTCCCCTTTACGGCAGGAACGTAAATATTAATTATCCTTCCGGCCGGCAGAAATCCACTAATATAAGAGCGGATAAGTCTGCCTGCGCTGTCGCTGTCAGTAAGGACGTATACTCCGTTGCCTGCAACTTGTGAAACGTATTTTTTCTTTTCTTCGTCGTGGAATATGCCGAAGCCCTCTGTGGTTATAATTTCGCAGTCAGCCACCGAAGCAAGCTTCTGCCTGTCGTATCTGCCCTCTACGATTACGGGAAGGTCAAGTTTTATTTTTTCCATTTTTTACAGAATTGATCACACAGCATGCCACAGAGGCAAGCGCGGCAACGCCGGTCACGGTCAGAACGACGGCTTTTCCACCAAGCGAAGCGATAGCCTCGGCCGGAAACGTCAGGGCGAGCATTATTTTTTCAAGCGCCGTATCTCCGTAAACGTCCGTCGCTCCCGCAATTGCAAAATGAAGATAACAGATAAAGCATAGAACATAAACGGCAGCTGTGAACATACACACCGATGATTTGCGGAACATGACCGAAAGAACCAGCGCCCCGCAAAGAGTCAGAAGCGTAAGAACGGCCATGAGAACGCAGTAATCAGACCGAAAAGTACCGTCGGACGACACCATGGTTATATGATAAAATGCGGAAAAAACCGTAATCAGTACTATCGCGGATATGAGAAGCGCGTCTGTCAGTATGCTCTTAAAATTCATTGATTTTCCCCGCGTCCGGATACGCAATTTCAAATAACTCGCGCATCCTGCCGTCTTCTCCCCTCAGATAAAGCCAGCCGAACAGAGCCTCCATGCCTGTCGCACGGCGATATTCGCCCGCCGAAGCGGATTTGGGAATGGAAGCTCCGTGTGCATTGCGCCCGCGCCTGAAAACCGCGGCCTCATCATCCGTAAGGTGCGGAAGGATATTCTCAAACGCCCTGCTCTGGGACGTTGCCCTGACATATGAAAGCGCCATGCTGTTCAATCTGCCGACGTCATGTATTCCGGTGCGTAGCAGCGTTTCTCTTGTCAGTGTTTCAAGCACTGAATCACCGAGATACGCAAGAGCCGCGCCGCCCGACGTGTCCGCCAGAATCTTATTATCTGTCATATTCTGCACAGTAAGTACCTTTCAAGCAAGTATCTGAATTTACCGAGAGAAGCGCGTGCTCCGCGTCTGAGCGCAACGCACAGTCTTGCAAGCGTCCGCTCTCCTTCCGCGTCAGGCCCGTCTCCGTAAATCATGCCTTCCATCGCCTCGACCGCGGCGTCCGTTTCGGGATATATTTTCGCCGTTCTGGCATAAAGAAGCTTTTTATATTCTGACGGAAGCTGTTTCCCCGGCATGAGACCGTAGGCAGAAAGCGACCTGCGAAGATGAGTAATCAGAATACCTTTTTCGCGCATGTTTGGAGCTTTATCCGTCTTGATAGCTTTTGAGAGAAAATCGTCCGCGTTTTTGACTTTGCTCCTGAATCTGAAAACAAGCAGAGCGACAACTGCAGCCGCCGCAAACAGCGGCAGAACCACGCGCACGGCGCTGCCGTCTTCCGTTATTTCCGGCTCTGCCGTATTGACGTCCGTTGTGACGGGCGCCACCGGCCTGACGGTCGCAGGGACATCGGTATTAAACGTCACCGGCCCGGTCGTATCCGCCGTAGTGACGGCGGGACGATCTTCTGTCGTATCGGGGCGGGGGGCGTCTGTTTCGGTCTGAACGCTGACCGGTGTCGTTCCCACGGCAGGAGTGACCTCGAACTGTCTCCAGCCGTAATACGGCAGCCAGACCTCTATCCACGCGTGCGCGTTGCGGTCAAGAACGTTGCACGAATAACCGGACGCGGTCTTTTTGAAGCTGTTTGCGACGTAGCCCTCTACGTACCTGGTGGGAAAGCCCATATACCGCATGGCGAGCGCCGCTGCGGTCGCAAACTGGACGCAGTACCCCTGACGAGATGTATAAAGGAAATGATCCATAGCGTCCTGCTCCGGATCCTCCTTCGGCGAAGGAGTGAGCGTATATTCGCATCTGTCGCTGAGGTATTCCGAAATCAGTTCGGCATATCTTCCGACCCTTTCGGCATATCCGACAGACGGATCAGAAAAATTCGGCGGAATATATACGGAACTGAAGGAGGGAATATCTTCAAAGCCGTACGGTTCGCCAAACATACGGATGATTTCATATGCCATTTCCTTGATAGATTCCGGCACATCGTCCTGAAGATACCCGTCGGCAAAATATCCGGGCATCGTAATTTCGAGCGAGGAGATCATATTCGTATATTCGTCGATCTTTCGCAGACGCCCTGCAGAGTTGTCAATCTGCAGCCATGCCTCGACAGAGTATGTTTTGCGTCTCAGACGCGATGACGTCTGCATGACGCTGCGGGCCGGAAATCCTGCCTTAACCCCGGGCGACAGTGAAATATCGTACGTTTGAAACGGAAGCCAAACGTTATAACCGGCAAGATATGAAGAAATACCTACGACAGCTTCGTCAATAAGCCCCATTTCTTTCATAAAATCATCGTCGCTTACATAATATCTGCATGCGCTGAAGAAGGCCTGCGGGAAAACGGTATCCGATTCAAGAGTATATCCGTCACCGGTCTCGGCATACCACGAATCGTCAAGGTAATAGGCGCCAACCCACTCGGAAAGATACAGCGTGACGTCATATTCGGAGTTGACCGTCATTACCCTTCTGCCGGTGTAGCGCCTTGCTTCGGGATTTGCGGAACGTCCCTGCTTTATCAGCCTCTCGGCCTGCGAAGCCGAGCCTCCTTCTCCGGAAAAAAACGCGGTCATCTCGTCCCGCACGTATTCGACTACATCGGAAATCAGCGGAATGCTCCCCTGGTTTTTTTCAGTTGCCGTAGCGGGAATAACAGAGAGCAGTCCCGTAATAATCATCGTGAAAACGCCTGTTGAACTCACGGAAAGGGCATCTCCGCCATGCCTGTCGCAAATCGCGGCGCACATGACTGACGTGACGGTCACTGCGAGAAAAAGAAATATCGCCACCGACGACGGTATGGAAAAGACCAGGAAAGGAATCACGATTATTAAAATGCCGGCAATATACGGAAATACGCGCACGCGTCTTCGCAGAGTCGCCGAAAACAGGAGGCCGAGAATAATGCCGAAGGTTACAATAACCGCCTTGCCGCTGCCGTGATATCTGCCCGTCTCAAAAGTCTGCAAGGTCATATACCCCATATCGGATATTGTTTCCATAAATTTTGACCAGAAGGTGGACACTCCGCCCGCCAGTACCTCGCTGAAGCGTACTTTCCATACAAGAAATAATACAAGCCATGCGATCCCGGCGCAAACTGCTCCTGCCAGAGCCGTTTTGAAGTTTCTGAAAAAAAACACTCCGAAAACCGACACCGCAAGAGAGGTAAGCGCTGTGAAGAGGTACATCGTTTCCGGCTCAGGCATAAGGCATTCGTTTATTTCAAGCAAAACTCCGAGCAACGTAGAAAAGACCAGAATAATTCTGAATATGAAATCCGCCGACGCCCGCAGCTTTGCGTGTTTCGTGCCGGAAACAAAGGTAATATTCACGGCACGTACCTCACAACCGTTGTTTCGAGCCCGACACCGGCAATCATCCGAATTGCATCCTCAAACGCTTTAAGATAATCGTCCCTGTTTTTTTCCGGAATGATCTCCGAGATGTCCGCAAGAAGGATCAGAGGCCCGTCACCGGATTTCCTGGTTTTTTCAGTAATCCCGGATATTTCAGTCAAATCTGTAAAAGGAACAAGGAATACGTTGCAGCCGTTGCTCTCATGATTTCCTGCCGAACTGCACATATCGCTTATGAACACTGACGCTTCATCGGTATCACGTGCGCATTTTATCTCAAATTCGCCTTTGTCAGAAACGACCGTGCAGAGATTCCCGCTTCTGACACTCCTGTAACAGATTGTAAGGAGCATGTCAGCCGCGGCGTCGGCAATATTCCTGTCATCAGGCAAAAAAGCGCATATCTTCATTGGTCCGGCGCCGCTTTCGTTCCTCTCCACAGAAAAGAGCTCGTCTCCCTTGGACGAAAGTTTCCAGTGAATATCCTTGAGACGGTCTCCCGGCACATAACCGCGAACTCCGCTGTAATCTCCGTCGCCCGTCTTTGTTTCGTTACCCGTATTATCCGGTCGTCTGACGCTGACTGAAACGCTGGTATTCCCGACTATTCTCGGTATTACGAACATATCCATTTTCACAAAGCACGTTTTGCTCACGCATATCAGATGAAGAGGATCGCAAACGCCTATTCTGTCGACCGTCACCGCCGTTCTGCCCACGTGTCCGTTTTCCGTTTCAATGAGGACCGGGTTTGCAGAAAAAGGGGGCACCGACAAAGACGTCTTCTTTTTTTCTGAATCCGAGCCTCCGTCAAAAGTCATTTCAGCTATGCAGACTGAAAGGGGAGCCAGCCCCCGGTTCATAATTTTAAAACCTATATTGCTTTTTTCTCCACGCACAGTAACGTCGCGTGCCTTTATCGCACTTACCTTTATAAACGGAACGACGGCGAACGGCACGAGAGCCGACAGCGGCAGAAGCATTATAAAGCGAAAAACAGCGGCCGAAACAGGCGAGACGAAAGCCTGCGAAAAAACCGCGCCGCCTACAAACGCCGCAAGGTAAAAAAGAATTCCCGCCTTCACTCTGACCTTAATTTTCATAATCCGTGAACGGGCTGTTTTTTGAGTTCGAACGGCACCGGCGTCGTATCGACAATGCGCCTAAGGATTTCTTTAACGCTTTTCCCGGAAGTTTCCGCATCTCTCTCCAGCGTGACGCGGTGCCCGACTGCATCCTGAAACAGATCTGCAACGTCATCCGGAACAACGTAATCACGATGTTTGATGAATGCTCTTGCTCTCGCCAGTTTCATAAGCATAAGCGAAGCTCGCGGACTCGCCCCGGAGGCAAACTCCGGAACTGCGCGCGTCGCCGACACAAGCGACACAATATATCTTTCTATTTCCAGAGAAACCCTAACTTCTCCGGCAAGAGAAATGAGCAGCGCCATTATGTCCGGGCTGGCAATCTGTTTCACCGAATCGATCGGATTGCTCTTTTTGCGGTCCCTGAGTATGCGTACCTCCTCATCCTCCGTCGGATAACCAAGCGAAAAGCACACCGAAAAACGGTCAAGCTGCGCCTCAGGAAGCGGATTCGTTCCAACAAATCCAAGCGGGTTCTGCGTAGCAATCACCACAAAGGGGTTCGGAAGGGCGTAGGTCTTGCCGTCCACCGTAACCTGCCTTTCCTCCATAGCCTCGAGAAGGCTGGACTGGGTTTTGGGCGTGGCGCGGTTTATCTCATCGGCAAGAACAAGATTGGTCATGACAATGCCTTCCCTGAATTCAAATTTTTCCGTGGAACGGTTATAGACGTTAAAGCCGGTTATGTCTGACGCCATAACGTCCGGAGTGAACTGTGCCCTTCTGAACGAAAGGCCGCTCGCTCTGGCAAGCGCCGAGGCAAGCACCGTTTTCCCCACGCCGGGAATATCCTCGATAAGTGCGTGTCCGCCGGACAGCAGGGCGGTGAGAAGCAGGGCAACCTCCCTGTCCTTCCCGACAATCGCCTTCCCGGTTTCAGCAAGTATTCTGTCGACAGCGCCGTACGCGCGTGCCATTTCTTCCTTTGTCAGTTCCAAAACTCAAACCCTTCCTGAAAAAACAGTTTCAGATCTCTGTGTTTCTATGCGTTTTTTTGATTTTGAGAACGTCCCGTATCATCCGAAACGCATCCTTCAGCGGACTGACCTTTGACGCGCGTTCCCTGTTCGATATGATTTTTGCGGGAAATTCGCCGACCTTCATTCCCGCCTTGTCAGCAAGAACGAGCATTTCAAGATCGAACGCAAATCCGTTGACCGTGCATTTTGTGAAAATACTCTCCGCAGCTTCCCCTGTCAGGCATTTGAGGCCGCACTGCGAATCGGAATATTTAAATCCGGAAATAACGGATAATATCTTAACGTACGCCTTTGACATCAGCCTGCGCAGGCGCGTATATCCTGCGTAACCGTCCGGATGCAACGCTCGAGAGCCTATCGTAACATCGTTGTCGCCCGATGCTTCAAATATGTCGAAAACCGCATCGGTGCCGTATGCAAGATCGCAGTCGGTGTAGACGATTTTCTCTCCCGCGCAGCGGAGTATGCCGAAGCGCACGGCGGAGCCTTTCCCCCTGTTGTCCGTATACCCGACCGTCCGCACGTTTTCAAGCCCGAGACCATCGATTACGTCTCGGCATCCGTCCGTGCTTCCGTCGTCGCAAAAAACTATCTCGTAATCCCTTTCGGGAAATTTGCCGTCGAGAAAAGTCTTGAGAACACGGGCGGTATTACCGGCGATTTCCGCCTCGTTGTACATCGGTATCAGCACCGACAGCTTTATGTCAGTTTGCACTGTAGAACTTCACCATTCTTGCCTGTACGCACAGCCTGCCGTCGGTCGTGCGGTTGGAACAGGTCGAAAGCGTAAGCATACGGTCGTTGGCGGAAAAAACGGCTCCGGTCGGATAAATAGAATTGCCGACCATTTCGGTCGCCCAGCTGACAAAAACGTCCGGAGACGAGAAAAATGTCTTTATGTAATAGTAATACGCGTCGGTGTCGTAGACCGAGCAGATTTCATACGTGTACATCCCGTCGAGCGTGTAGATTACTATCTGCTTGTTCTGCCTGTAAAACTCTTCGTCAAGGTATTTGTCGAGGGAATGGAACATCAGGTTTGCGCTCATATGGTGACCGTACAGTACAAGATTGTAATTGTCGACAAGCGTTTCACTGCAGCGGTAATCGGCGAAAATAGAGCCCCCGCGCAGATTGGCGCCCTCGTACGAATGGTCCAAATAATACGAGTTGTCAGAGCTCTGCATTATCGGATAGTTGATGTTTGTGCCCGGTATTATTATCCATCCGTAAAGATCGTTGAGCCTCTGTTTCATGGTATAAAGCTTGTTGCGGAATTTTTCGTAGTCCCGGTCAACCGTCTTTATTACTGTCTCGTACCCTTCGGCGTCAGTCGGACTCAGCTGCTGTGAATCGTTGAAATCCGGCGTCGGCACGCTTCTGGCGCTCGCGTACATCGGCTCGACCCCGGAGGCGTCATTCATAAATTTTTCCGCCTCGCTGTAGATATCGCCCGCCATCACATAATGAACGACAGAATGTATAACGTACCCGAGACTGACGGCAAGGGCAATCAGGCAAATGCCGAGAATAACAACCCTGATGTTGTCGGATAAAACGGCGAAAAAACCTTTTCTGCTTTTTTTGGCCGCGTTAATGTCTTCTTCCGTAGCGTTTTCAAGGGAATCGATAAAATCGGTTTCTTTCATGGTTCCGTCTCCTTAAATAAAATCTATCATGCTTTCGTCCCACATGACCGGTTTTTCGTATCCGAGATAGTTCACGACTGTCGCGGCGACGTCTGAAAGTCCGAACGCGCCTTCCTTCACCGTGTATTTTCCGGCGTAGAAATTGTCATAGAATATACATGGAACGGGATTGAGCGTGTGACTTGTTTTAGCTTTATAAGTCCCGTCGCCGTTCTTTTTCGGCAGTTTTGTCTTCCTGTCAATCTCAAACATCTCGTCGGCGTTGCCGTGATCGGCGGTTATTATCGCCACGCCGTGCGTTTCGTCAACGACCTTTAATATTCTGCCGATCTGAAGGTCAAGCGCCTCCATCGCGCATATCGTCGCGGCAAGACTGCCCGTGTGTCCGACCATATCGCCGTTCGGGAAATTGCAGCGCAAATATCTGTATCTGCCCGAACGAAGCGCATCGATAAGTTTGTCGGTGATCTCCGCGCACTTCATCCAGGGTCTCTGTTCGAAAGGAACTATATCCGACGGAATCTCGATGTACGTTTCGAGCTCGTCGGAAAATTTGCCGGAACGGTTGCCGTTCCAGAAATAAGTTACGTGCCCGTACTTCTGCGTTTCCGAGATCGCATACTCCGCAACTCCCGAAGAAGACAGATATTCCGACATCGTATTGGTGATTTCAGGAGGAGAAACAAGGTAGTTCGCCGGAATATGCAGGTCGCCGTCGTATTCAAGCATACCGGCGTATACGACGTCCGGATATCTCACTCTGTCAAATTTGTCAAAAACCTTATTGTCGAAGGCCTGAGATATTTCGATGGCACGGTCGCCCCTGAAGTTGAAAAAGACAAGCGAATCGCCGTCATTCACCCTGCCAACCGGTTCGCCGCCGCGCGCTATTACAAAAGCGGGCAGATCCTGGTCGATCACGTGAAGCTCTTCACGGTAGGTTGTGATCGCCTCCTCGGCGGACTCAAACTGCCTTCCTTCGCCGAGAACGTGCGTGTGCCAGCCCTTTTCGACCATCGCCCAGTTGGCCTCGTAGCGGTCCATCGTTATGCTCATTCTTCCGCCGCCGGAGGCTATCATCGCCTCAAATCCCTCGCCGTTCAGGTCTGCAAGAAACTTTTCGAAAGGTCTGACGTAATCAAGCGCCGACGTTTCTCCGACGTCACGCCCGTCAAGAAGAATGTGCACTCTGACTTTTTTTACCCCGTCCTGTTTTGCGTGGCAGACAAGGGCCTTAAGGTGGTCTATGTGTGAATGGACGTTGCCGTCTGAGAAAAGGCCGAGAAAATGAAGGGTCGATTCGTTGCCGACGACATTGCCGACAACCTTTTGCCATGCCTGCGACTCAAACAGTTTGCCGCTATCTATCGACTGTGAGACCAGTTTTGCACCCTGTGCGAAAACCTGCCCCGAGCCAAGCGCGTTGTGGCCAACCTCTGAGTTGCCCATATCGTCGTCTGACGGAAGCCCGACTGCAGTGCCGTGGGCTTTCAGCCGCCTTGTTTCGTATTTCGACATAAGCATGTCGAGATTGGGAGTATTGGCAAGCGAAACTGCGTTGCCGTCTCCCTTCGGCGCAAGCCCGACTCCATCCATGACTATCGTTAGCATCGGGCCTTCAATGCCGGCAAATTTCCTGTTTTTTTCAAGTCTGATACTCATAATTGTGCCTTTGAATTCATGTTTGTTTTTAAATATTTATGCAGATAAAGTGCGCCGTGTCCGACGGCAGCATGGCGGTCGCTCCGAGCTCGGTTCTCGCGTTCAGCCCCGCCCTGCAGTGCAGGAGAACACCGAGCAGAGCGGCGTTGTGGTTATCATATCCCTGTGCAAGCAGCGAACCGATTATTCCGGCAAGCAGATCTCCCGAACCTCCCTTGGCCATGCCGGAATTGGGTATTTCCACTCTTGCAGCCTGTCTGTTGGGAGATGCTACCACCGTCACGGAATCCTTGAGTACCACGGTGATCCCGTAACGGTCCGCAAAGTTTTTTGCGCATCCGTCTCTGTTGAACGCGACAGTATCCGCGTTCATATTTGCAAGCCGCGCAAATTCTCCGATGTGAGGGGTTATGATCCGCCCGGAAAGAAGATCGGGGTTGCCGTAAACGGCGGTAGAATTCAGACCGTCCGCATCGATCACCGCGGGAATCGCCCGGGGTATTTTCATCATCATAGAAAGAGTGGACGGGCTTGTGCCGAGCCCGCTGCCGAACAGAACGGCGTCGGCCCCCCTGAAGGCGGCATCGGGAATATCCTCCGCAAAACCGTCGGCATCCTCGCTCAGAGGGCAGAACGTGACCTCCGGCATCATGATATGCGAAATCACTCTTTCCGTGGCAGCCAGCCGGACTATTCCGCAGCCCGCACGAAGAGCTCCGGAGCAGTTGAGCCGGGCACATCCGCGATAGCGGGCGCTGCCGGCCACAACCGTAAGCGTGCCGAAAGTACCTTTGTGCCCGTTTTCATCCCGCGGCGTCAGCCTTGCCTTTATTTCCGCGTCAAGATTTTTTTCCGTTATGCGCAGCATTATCAGAGCCCTTCTATAATTTCTATGAAGCGGTCTCCGCGCTCCTCGAAGTTTCTGAAGGCGTCGAAGCTCGCGCAGCCGGGCGAAAGAACAACCGTATCTCCGCGTTCCGCGCTGCGGCAGGCCGTAAGCACCGCCTCGGTGAAATCAGGAACCTCGAGTATCTCGGGTTTTTCCCCGTCCTTTTCATCAAGCGCGCGACGGATCGCTCCCATTGTCGCACCGGTCAGCACAACCCTTTTCGCCTTCTCGCAAAGAACGTCGGCTAGCGGGCCGAACGGTATATGCTTGTCGTAGCCGCCGCAGATCACTATCGGCTTTTCGCCGAACGAACGCAGACAGGCAGCCGTTCTTGTCGGGCTTGAGTCGATTGAACTGTTGTAATACTTTATCCCATCCTTTTCGCGTATAAGCTGAATACGGTGCCTGACGCCTTTGAATGTGCGGGCTATTTCAGTAATTATTTCACTGCCGGCAATATCTCCGACAAGCGCGATTACTCCCATGTAGTTCTCAACGTTGTGACGGCCGGGAAGAAGAATATCGCCGGTACTCAAGAACGGACGTCCCTCGCGGAATATTTCGCCGTCCGATTCCACCGTGCCCGATCCGAGAAAATACAGCAGCTCGGATGTTTCGGGAACAAGCGGCGCAAGCCCGCGCGTTATTTCATTTTTTGAATTAAGAACAACTCTCGAACCCGGCTTCTGATATCTGAAAATATGCGTTTTCGACTCTATATACTCGTCCATATCGCGGTGAAAGTCCAGATGGTTGGGCGCAATGTTCGTAATGAGCGAGTAATCGGGCGAACGCTTCATCGAAATAAGCTGAAAATTCGAAAGTTCCACGACTGCCCAGCTTGAAGCGTTCATTTTTTCGACCTGCGGCAGGAGAGGAGCCCCTATGTTCCCTCCTACCCAGACGTTTTCAGACCCGAATTTTGCGCTGAGAGCCATATATGTGAGCGTGGTTGAAGTGGTCTTACCGTCAGAGCCGGTTATTCCGACGATTTTTCCGGGACACAGTTCGAAGAAAAGCTCCATTTCCGAGGTTATCTCAATTCCTCTGCGCTCTGCGTCGAGCAGATGCGGATCGTCCGGCCTCAGGCTTGGAGTGCGGAAAACAACGTCGCCGTCGAGATCTTCAAGATATCCGTCGCCGCAGATCACCTCGCCGCACTTTGCCGACACCTTCTTCGCTTCGTCAGAAAGCTTTTCAAACTCGGATCTGTCCCTTGCCGACACCGAAGCGCCGTGTTCAAGAAGATAATTTATAAGCGGAACGTTTGAAATACCGAGACCGATCACAACCGCTTTTTTGTTTTTAAAATCCACCATTTTTCACCGCCTGTCCGCGCTTTTTCTGAAGCGCCTTTACAGCGTCCTCAAGTTCTGAAAGAAACATCCGGCATTCCTCCTCTGTATTGTCGGCTGAAATCGAAACGCGTATCGTCGAATCAGCTTCATCCGGGCTGAGTCCGAACGCCGTGAGCGCGGGACTTGTCTTCAGCCTTTTGGCCGAACACGCAGAACCGGCCGACACGTATATTCCCCTTTCCGAAAGAAACCTGACCAGCACCTCGCTTTTTATTCCGCGGCATAAAAGGCTGATTATGTTCGGCAGATAATCTCCGTCGCACGTATTGCAGGCTACCCCTTCGGGGAGACCGGAAACAATAATATTCCGGAGTTCCGTAACCCTTTCGCTCCCGTGCGCGGGAAACAGCGACGCGGCGGCGGCCATGCCGACTATTCCCGGCATGTTTTCCGTGCCGGAGCGCATTCCGTTTTCCTGTCCTCCGCCGAAGATTATCGGAGCGAGACGTTTGGACCTGATAAGCTCCTGTCTTGCCCAAAGAGCTCCGATTCCTTTCGGTCCTCCTATTTTATGCCCGCTCACGGATACAAGGTCCGCGTTCAGAAAATCCGGATTGCAGTTTATCTTCATATAGCCCTGCACGGCGTCGGTATGAGTTACCGCATACGGGCTTTTTTTTCTTGCCTCGCCGAATATCTCCTTTACTGGATATACGGCTCCGGTTTCGTTGTTGACCCGCATCACGGACACAAGCACCACGCGTTCATCAAGCGCCGACGCAAGCTCCTCAAAATTGATAACGCCTCTTCTTGTCGAAAGACGCACGACCTCAAAGCCCTTTTTTTCGGCCTCGTCGACTGATCTTGCAACCGCCGGATGCTCGGAATCCGTCGTTACGATCTTCGGGATAAAACGGAAGTTTTTGGAATAAAGCGTGCCTGTTATCGCGAGATTGTCAGCTTCGGTGCCCGATCCGGTAAAAATCAGCATACCGTCGCTCTGCCGTTTGACTCCAAAAGATTCTCTTACGGCTCTACGCGCAGCATCCAGCTCAAGCTCCGCCTCCCGCCCTTTGCCGTGCGCAGCGGACGGATTTCCCCATTTCTCCGTCATCGTCCGGCATACGGCGCCGGCAACGGCCTTCCCAATGGGAGTGGTCGCTGAATTGTCGAAATATATCATTTAATCTCCAGATAACCGATGATGGAATCAATGTCGCTCAGATGGCTGTCGTATTCGCCGACCTTTGCCGTATACGTGAAAATGTACACGGTCCCGTTTTTGATCGTGACGGTCTGCAGAAATTTATACTCCACTCCGGTGACGGTTGCTGTATAAACGTACTTCCTGGATTTTATGCTCGAAACAATCGTGTTTTCGCCTTTGGTTTCATACGTCATGCTGCCGAACGCGGCGCTGAACTGCGCGCTGTAATAATCCCAGTATTCCTCCGGAGTGGTTATTCCTTCCGAAGAAGGCAGCGTCTCCGCCGACGTTCCGGTCTGCTCCGATGATGAAGACGGCGCGGCCGTGTCCGGAGTGCTTTCGGCGCCACCCGTGGTATCATCGGATTTGCCGTGAATCACCTGTATTATCGATTCGTTCAGTTCAAGCGCCGTAAAGCTGACGTTGGATTTGTCGTCTTTTGAATAATAAGCCGAGCATATGCCGGTGTTCAGGTCCTCCGTCCAGTCGTTCGGGACATACATTCTGAAATCGGCGTTTTTGTCGGAGATCATCTTGTATCCGACCGGAACGTAGGCGTCCTTGCCGCAGGAACAGAGCACGGCAAACAAAAGTGCAAAAATAAGTGCAGATATCTTTTTCATTATCTCTTCCAACCTTTATTGGCATAACTTCCCATAATAATATATATTATACATCATATCGCCCCGTAAGTCAAGATTTGCGAGGAAATTTTACAAATGCGTCATCCCATATTGACAAAAAGGCAAGCAAGTGATATAATAATTGCGCAATACGGCGCCGGAGCCGCGCTGAATCAGCCTGATAAATCCTGCACGCATTGATTTGAGAGAATGCACCTCTCACACATATTACAATCACTTTAACGGGAGGCACAGAATGAAATACTGTGTAACAACATACAGCTTTGGAAAATATACCGGGGAGCTCGGTATTTATGAAATAATCGATCGTGTGGCAAAACAGGGTTTTGACGGAATTGAATTTGCAGACGCCGGATGGCAGCTGCACAGCATACCGTTTGCCGAACTTGAAAAAATCGGTTCATACGCCCGCGCGAAAGGACTTGAAACCGTAGATCTTTGCGTCGGCGCTGAACTGCTGAACGACCCCGACGGCGTCAAAAAAACCTGTGAGAACGTCGACAGGGCCGCGGCTCTGGGCGTAAAAATGCTCCGCCACGACATAAGTTCCGGCAAAAAAAGATTAAGCTACGCGTCGTGTGTCCCGTATCTTGCGGACAGATGCCGGGAAATAACCAAATACGCAGAATCGATCGGGATAAAAACCATGACGGAAAATCACGGCTATTTCTCTCAGGATGCCGACAGAGTGGAATCGCTTATCTGCGCGGTCAATCACCCGAATTTCGGCGCGCTTGTCGACCTCGGCAATTTTATGTGCGCGGACGAGAATCCAGCGGTCTCGGTTGCGAAAATGATTCCGTACGCCTTTCACGTACACGCAAAGGACTTCCTGTACAAAAAAGGCACCGAACCGTACCCAGGACGCGGCTGGTTCAGAACCAGAGCGGGCAACTACCTGAGAGGTACCGTGATCGGTCACGGAACAGCGGGAATCTTCCAGAGCGTCGGAACGGTCGTAAGAAGCGGATACGACGGCTATCTTTCGGTTGAATTCGAGGGACTCGAGGGGGTTTTTGACAGCATTTCCGAGGGACTTGAAAACCTGAAAAGGTTCGTTTCGCTCAATTCATGACTTATGACATTGCGATAATCGGCGCGGGACCCGCCGGATGTCTTTTCGCGCGACAGATCGCACGCACTGGCAAAAAGATTCTTCTTGTCGACGGTCAGAACAATAAAAACCGCAAACCGTGCGGAGGTCTGCTCGCACCCGACGCGCAGAAGATTTTCGCCGAGCTTGATCTAACTCTTCCGGGCAGCGTGCTGGTCAGTCCGCAGATTTTTTCCGTAAAGGTTACCGATCTCGAATCGGGGTTTGTCGCCCATTATCAGAGACATTATCTGAACATGGACCGTTATGCCTTCGACCGGTATCTGCTCTCTCAGGTGCCGGAAACCGTCAACATTGTCGAAGGCAGATGCTCAGGAATCAAAAGAGAAAACGGCCTGTTTTCAGTCACGGTGGGGGAGACCGTTTATACCGCCGTGTACCTTGTCGGTGCAGACGGAGCGGGGAGCATGGTCAGGAAAACGTTCATCGGCGGTAAAATGCCGCATTTTACCGCAATCCAGCAGTTTTTTAACGCCGAAGGCGATGAAAATCCGTACTACTCATGCATTTTCGACAGTAAGACGAGCCCTTCATGCTCGTGGACCATGTTCAAAAACGGATCGCTGATCTACGGAGGATGCTTCCCGACGGAGGGCAGCCGCGAAGCGTTTGAAAGGCAGAAAAAACGCTTTGAAAAATTTATCGGCAGAGAACTGGGAGAGCCGACACGGACAGAGGCGTGTCTGGTCTGCAATCCTAAAAGATTCAGAGATTTCAAAACCGGTGCCGACAACGTCTTTCTCATCGGTGAGGCGGCGGGATTTATAAGCTCAAGCTCATTCGAGGGCTTCAGTTCTGCATTTTCAAGCGCGCTTTCACTTGCGGACGCGTTTAGCCGTTACGGCGACAGCTCAAAAGCCGTGCTTCGCTCATACAAACGCCTTACACTGCGTCTGCGGCTGAAGCTGTGGCTTAAAATCTTAAAAAGAAAAGTGATATGTTCTCCGTTTCTGCGCAGGATCATTATGAAATCCGGTGTTTCAGCCATAAAAATGAGGTAAAAGCTCCGCTCCGGCGGAGTTTTTCTATTCTTAAAAACGCTCCCTTAACATATTAGTCGTTAAAAAACGTAAATTATTACTGCTTTTTTCGAAAAAATAATATAATTTACAATTTGTTCATAGTTTATGTAGATTACTTGTTTTCAGTTGAATGATTCGATTTCAGTTATTTTGCTGTTTCACGGAAATAAGCAGGAATGTTCGTTTGTCAAGGGGGTTGGGAAAAATCACGTTAAATTGAAATGATTCTCGGATGGATGCCCGGAAGATGAAGATTTTTTTACAAAAGTTGATATGATAATCACTTGCTGAAAAAGGCTTATTTCGTAAGCAGAAAGAAATGCGTGAATTCATTCAGAGTCAACTTACTTCCCCGAATGAAATCGATTTTAGAAAAATACTAACAAAATAATGAAAATGAGGCTGGGAACTCAATTCCCCGCCTTGCGCGATTATCGGATATTAAGCATTAGTTGATATGATTAACAACTAATTTATAATTGACTTTTCCGCTACGATTTGATATAATTATTTCGTAAGCTTACAAAACAAAAATTGAAAGGAACAACTGTAATGACCATAAAAATCGGAACAATAATAAAGGCCTTACGCCATGAACACAAAGTGACGCAGGAAGAGCTTGCAACGGCGCTCGGCGTGACGCCACAGGCCATATCCCGTTGGGAAAGTGAAAACGGATATCCCGATATTGAGCTTTTACCTGCGTTGGCGGATTTCTTTGCCGTAAGCGTTGACGAACTTATAGGGTACAGACAATCCGAGCGCGAAGCGGAATTATCGCATATAAAAAATGAGATCAAACGCTTAAAAGAAGTCGGATCGCCTGACGAGCGTATAAGTTATGCAAGAAAAGCCTTGATATAATTCCCCGGCGACAATGAAATCAAATCTGAGCTCGCGCTATGTCTGTATATACTGTATATCGAGAGAAAAGACGAGGCGGCGTTATCCGAATCGGAAGCTCTTTGCAATTCCGTACTTGAGAACTGCACAGATATTGATATCAAATGTGAAACGGTTAATGCACTTATTCACATTTATGCTTTTCAGCACCGCAGTGACAAAGCGCTTGAACTCGCAGACACGCTCACGCCGATGCAATTATGTCGGGAAGGCTTTCTTGCAAACGGCATAGGAGATGGGAATACCGAATTATATATTCAGAACTATATTGACAGCTTGGCAAGCAGTTTGGCGATTACCATCAGAAATTATGCAATTGAAGAAGATTTGCCGAACGACGAAACAACTTGGGATAAAAAAATAGAGATGCTGAAAACGTCGAACGAGATATTCCGGTTAATCTACGGCGATAATCTTATGTATTATCACGCGTTCGCGGCAATGAACCATTGGCTGATATCAACGTATCTTATAGCGCAAGGCAAAACGAATGAAACGCTCGACGAAATTGAAAAAATGTGCGACCACACGCTTGCCAGCGACCGTTCATATGAAAAAGACCACGGCAAACACTTTACATCCATTTTTACCGATAAAATCATATATCCTGAAATAGGTAGCTTTTATGAACCGACAGAGCATAATCAGTGCTATTACAACTTTGATTGGCTGAATGCTACCCGTTATGATGGCATTCGAAATCATGAGCGATTCAGAAAAGTAGTAAATGCACTTAAAGAAAAAGCAAGATAATAGTCTGTCAGGAAAACAAGCAGAACGGAGAAACTATCAATCGCATAGTTTCTCCGTTCGGACTTCGCCCTCTCTCCGCAACGTAGTTGAAAGCGATTATACCATCTTTTATTACTTTCCAAAAAACTATTGCAACTTGCTATTTCAATTTTCGTTTTATTTTTGTTAATGCTATTGACAAACAAAGGAAAAGAATATATAATATAAACATGCAATACGGAATTTTTGTGTTATAGAAGTTTAAAAAAAGGATACATCTGAAACAAAAGCAATCATATCCGAATATGTCAAAAGAGCAAAAGTTACCCGGAAGGCGATAGACTCCATTTAGTAAAAGCCGGTCAGAGCGCCCGATGTGATATGCCGAAGCTATTGTTTCGGCCGACGGCACAGGCTCGGCCGAAAGCAAGGAAAGAGCCCTGCGCTCGGCAGGCGTTCACATCGTTGAAACAACGACGCACATCGTCGAAATTCTTAAACAGCTTAATCTTGCCTGAACCGACATAAATCATGAAAGGCAGTTCCACACATGAACATATCAGAAGAATCGTTAAAAAAGCATAAAGAGTGGTCCGGAAAACTGGAGATTATATCCAGGGTGCCTGTTGAAACGCGGCAGGATCTGTCACTGGCATATACGCCGGGAGTGGCCGCACCGTGTCTTGAAATAAGAGACGACCCGGCCAAATCGTTTGAACTCACAAGGCGCCACAACCTCGTCGCAGTCGTTACGGACGGAACGGCTGTGCTCGGACTCGGCGATATAGGTCCCGAAGCCGGAATGCCGGTAATGGAGGGCAAGTGCGTTCTGTTCAGAGAGTTTGCCGGTATAGACGCTTTCCCTCTTTGCATTAAATCAAAGGATGTGGACGAGATCGTCCGTACCGTATATCTGCTTTCCGGTAGCTTCGGGGGAATAAATCTCGAAGATATTGCAGCTCCAAGATGCTTTGAAATAGAAAAAAGGCTTACGGAACTGTGCGATATTCCCGTGTTCCATGACGACCAGCACGGCACCGCCATCGTCGTTGCCGCCGCGCTGATCAACGCTCTCAAGGTCACGGGCAAAAAAATAGGCGACGTCCGGATAACGGTCAGCGGCGCGGGCGCCGCGGGAATCTCCATCGTACGGCATCTTGTCCGCATAGGCGCTGATCCCGGAAAAATCGTGATGTACGCAAGGTGCGGCATTCTGGTCAGAGGAAACGGAAAAATGAATCCCGCCCAGAAGGAAATGGCCAAAATCACAAACGCGGCAGGCATA
>JAFZTO010000059.1 GCA_017618795.1 Clostridia bacterium
GGAAATTGAGATGCTGAAATTGCTCGGGTCAACTGATTCATATCCGGTTCCCTCTATTGACAGCATTAGCCGGTCACCTTCAATCGTATACTTGCCAAATAAATAGTGAAGAGCGTAGCTGCTCAAGAGGTTGGGATTAAACTCAAATGAACCGTCATCATACAATTTTAGGCTCATGGCATAACCTACAGAACCGTCTATAGGAGGGATGTAGACGGAACAATCGGTAGTAGAAGGATCGGGTTCTTGGCAAGAAGTCATGACAAAAATCAAAAAAGCAATAAGAAAAAATGAAATCAGCTTTTTCATTTTAATACTCCTCCGGTTCGTGGATCATAATATCAACGGAGTGACCGCAGCGTGTGCACACATATGCATTGCCTGAAACAACACTGATATGACCGGTAATTGTGTAATACCCACAGGAGCAATCCAAACGGTGTTTTTTGTTGTTGAGATCGGTATATGAAAGGACATGAGAAGAGATAGGTCTGAAAACCTTGACAGACGCAGAGTCGCAATAGGGATGGCCTGAATATACGCTGTGAATCATCACACAGCCATCTCCCCATTTAGAAATCAACAGTGTATTGTTTAGTGTTCCGTCGGTATAATAGACTATTGCACTGTGATTTAACGTACCATCACTAAATTTATATACTATTATGTCCCCCACAGAGACTGTTCCGGATGGGGTGTTTGTGTTCCACGGCAGTTCGCTGGTTACTGAAGCGACAGTGTCTTCAAAAAAATTGGTTACGTCCATGTTTATCCAAGTATTATTGTTTGAACTTTGGCTGTGCCATGCAAAAGAATGACAGTTATACTTGGCTGTTGGATCAGCAACCATAACGGTGGTTGCGCTAATGTTTTCGAAATACGTTTTAACTAATAAGCACGAAACATATTCATTATATGATAACTCACCGCCAATTGAGTAGGCAGTAAATTTCGTGTCATGAGCGGTATAGTAATCAAAGGGGGTGCCATTGTGATTGGGATTGGCACTAACCGGAACAGTTAAGATGAAAACCAAGAGAAGCGCAATAATAGCCGCAGCAATTTGTTTTTTCATGACAAATCTCCTTTTTTTGTGTTGGGAAATAATGGCGTTGACAATACTATATAATAAAATCCAAAAAAAGTCAACAAAAAAAACAGTTTTTTTATAATTTCCCGTAAAAATATGCAAAAAACAAAAAGATGATAACTTTTTAAAGTAGCAAATGAGTATAATTATAGTAGGACCAAAAAAAGCAGCGCCCGAAGAGCGCGGAAAGGAGAAAAAAGATGGCACAGAAGACTGCAAGTCCTTATCAGACGAACGGCCTGACTATCCAGGCGCCCCGCCCGGAAAAGGGCGGAACCAATGCTACCGTCAAGCGTGGGAATGATCTCCGCGTCAAGGGCGGCAAGAAGTAAGAAAGGAAACACAACATGAGCAAAGAAGGACTCAACAGCATTCTCGACGATCTTTTCACCGGAAAGAAGGAAGACCCGAAACCCGAAGCCGAAGAAAAGCCGGCTCCGGAGGAAGAAAAACCTGCCCCGAAGCCCAGGACGGCGGAGGAGGCAAAAAAGATCAGAGAGGAAGCAAAAGCCGACGTCAGGGCTTTGCGGGAGGCGTTTCCTGAGCTTTCCGGCCTTCGTGGCCTCGGAGAGCTGCAAGATCCCACGAAGTATCTTGCCTACCGCAAAAAAGGCTTAACGGCAGAAGAGGCATATACTCTTACATATGCCGGAGCCAGGAGGCAGCAGAGCGCGGGAGGAACGACGAAGCCGCAGCTGCGGTCATCTCCGTCGGGAGGAGCGGGATCGGGTACCGCGATTCTCTCGGCAAAAGAAACAAGGGAAATCAGCGCGCAGACAGGTCTCACACCCGAGGAGATCAAAAAATATTATAAAAAATACCCGGGCTGTTTAATCTGAAACGGTTAAACAGCCCGGGGAAAACTGAAAATCAGTCGGCTTTTATTTCAAGTTCGGTTAAAGCAGGGCAATCAGCGAGTTTAAGATCAGAGTCCGGAAGACTGGTTCCGTTTTTGACGATTGTCAAAGTTACCGGCGCCGCTGCCGCCTGATAATGTCAGAATTTTACGATCGCTTCGGTCTGGATCCATTCGGCGATCGGGACCCAGTGAGGAGTTCCGTCCTCGTAAGTTCCCTTGTAGGAGAACATGCATATCTTTCCGACCGCGAGGGATGGAGAGGAGATGATGCACTCGCTGTATTCTCCGTGGACCGGACTGAAAGCGACGATCACATTCCCGTCGCAGGTAACGCGATATTCCTCAACTGGAGAAATGGCGATGCCCGTCAGCTGAACGCTGCGGCTTGTGATATCCGGGATCACGTTGGTCTCGCCGAGGCTGACGTATACGCCGCCCTGGATCTTCATCGTGGCGCCGAACATGCCGTTTGCGACCTTCGTTTCAAGGATCACGGTGCCGCCGGTCTGAGTGTAGACCGAGCCGTGGATGTCGGGGCTGTTCGTGCCGCTGACGTATGCCCTGATCTCACCGCCGTCGATCGAGACGTAGGATTCTCCGCGTATCGCGGCTTCCTCGGAGGATATATCGAATCTGCCGTTCGTGATATGCACGACGTCGGCCGAGATGCCTCTCTGAGCGTCATAGAGCTCAAAATCTCCGCCGTAGACAGAAACAGTAGTACCGGCAATATCACAGCCGCTTGCGTTGATGTGAATTTTACCGCCGTGGATATCTATGTTGCCGGGAGACTCGCTTCCGTCCGGCATCGTCATGCTGACCGAGAGGATACCGTCGCCCCAGCCGTCAAGCGTGATATCGCCGTCATAGATCTCAATTAGATTCGTGGCGTATATGCAGGAGTAGACGTCGTTGCTCTTGTTGATTATAACAAGATCGGTGGCGGCGCCGTCGATCAGAACGTTGTGTCCCTGTATGCCGGCAAGTCCGCCCTTGAGATCAACGTGAGCGTTCCTGATGGTGATACTGTTTTTATCGGTATAACCGAGTGTGAGAAGAGCGGTGTAGTCAGCATCGACCGTGATCTTGGAATAAACTATCGTGATCGATTTTTCCGAGGAAATACCGCCGCCGGTGGATTTTACTATCAGGTCTCCCGCCTGATCGACTCTGACGTCGCCGTCGCATAGGATGCCGTGACCGTACTCGGCACCCACCTCGAACTTCGCGTTACCGCTGAAGGTCAGGTCGGGGACCGATCTGATGCAGGGGGTACTGATATCCTGCGGATCGCCCTTGTAGCCGATATAGGAATCTGCTTCAGCCACGATCTTTACCGAGGAAGCGTTAAGGAACTCGAGAGGGGAGACGCTGCCGGTGTTGTTGATGGTCACGCCGTTGAAATAAAGCAGAATGTTCTTGCCCTCTGAGTTGATGGCTATCTGAACGTTGCCGGTAGCGGTGCCCGAGACGGTATATTCGCCGTCCTGGCTGAGAATGAAGATGAATGTTCCGTTCATATCCATCGTGCTTACCGAGTGCTCTGCGGGTCCCACAACGGTGATGCCGTTGCCGGTCGCCTCCTTGTCGGTGCCGACGGGAGGAGTATCGGGACCGGTGGTCACTTCGGGAGCGGTGGTGACCTCGGGCTGAGTTGTGACGTCGGGAGCCGACGTTGTGACAGCCGGAGCTGAGGTAGTGTCGACCGGAGCGGATGTCGTATCGACCGGAGCGGACGTCGTTTCAACAGGAGCGGATGTCGTGTCATCCGGAGCCTGCGACGTCGATTCCGGGGCCGGGGAAGAAGTATCGGCCGCGCCGGACGTGTCGCCGGGGTTGCCGATGGTGATATTCAGATCGCATGCCGTAAAGCAGAGGATCGCGGCAAGCAATGCCGCGAGGATACTGATCTTTTTCATTGATAACCATGCCTTTCTGCGGAAAACGCCGGCAAAGTAATGAAACATGCCGCGATTATTCCGATCTTTCGATAATTATACACTCTTTAATTCAAATTGTCAACAAAGAAGCTTGACACCGGGATGATTGTGCGGTATAATACTTTTTTTAAACCGTATGGCGGCGCCGGGGGTGCCCGCGGATGAAAAAATCCGCGCATTTGCGGGAAAAGCTGAAAAAATGTAACTTTTCCCGCCTTTGGGACACTAAAGAATAAAAGCAAA
>JAFZTO010000060.1 GCA_017618795.1 Clostridia bacterium
AAAAAGAAAAGATGTAAATGCATTTCTAAGAGAATAACTCGAATACATGATTGCGCAGAATCCCACCGCATATTACGATGACGCGACGGAAAATCTGAAATACGTGCTGAATCTCAGTAATTTCAGACTGACAGAACAAGGTGTCAGTGTATATTTCAATCCGGGAGAAATAGCAAACGAGCAAAGCGGAATCATCTCCATATTAATACCTTACGAACAACTTAAACAAGGAGCAAAACAATGATTTACAGAACCGAACATCCAAAGCCCCAGTTCATGAGAGAAGACTGGATCAATCTGAACGGGAAATGGGAATTCATTTCAGATCCCGGCAACAGCGGAAAAGAACGCGGGCTACAGAAAGAAAACGCCGTTTACGAAAAAACCATCAACGTACCGTTCTGTCCGCAGAGCAAACTTTCGGGTATTGGAAACACGGATTTTTTGAATTCAGTATGGTATCGCAGGGAGTTCTTTCTCGACGAAAGACAGATGACGAAAATCGTCCGCCTGCACTTCGGAGCAGTTGACTACGACGCGGAAGTATTTGTAAACGGTCAGTATGCCGGATCACACCGCGGAGGATACGTTTCTTTTTACGTTGATATTGAAAAATACGTCGTTGCCGGCAGAAACATAGTTGTGCTGCACGCATCGGATAACGAAAGAGACCGCCTGATTCCCTCAGGCAAGCAGAGTTCAAAATATGGTTCCTACGGATGCTTTTACACAAGAACGACCGGAATCTGGCAAACCGTATGGCTGGAGTTCATACCGAAAAAGCACATTGAAAAATTCCGCGTATACCCCTCTGTCGAAGATCAGTCTGTCACAGTCGTCGCTCAGCTGAAGGGATGCTCTTCCCTTTTAATCAGTACGGCATTTGAAGGAAATGAAACCGGTTCTGTCAGCGTAAACTGCGAGGAAGGAACGTGTACGGCAACAGTCAGGCTTTCGGAAAAACACCTGTGGGAAATAGGAAACGGCAGGCTGTACGACCTCACTCTCAGATACGGCAGTGACACGGTGAAAAGTTAGTTCGGTCTTAGATCGAGTTCATATCGTGACAAAAAGTTTTACCTGAACGGTAAGTCCGTTTTCCAGCGTCTTGTGCTTGATCAGGGCTTTTATCCGAGTGGAATTTACACTGCTCCGTTCGATACGGAACTACAGGGAGACATAGAAAAATCCATAGCCATGGGCTTTAACGGGGCGCGCCTGCATCAGAAGGTGTTTGAGGAGCGCTTCCTATACCACGCCGACAGGCTCGGATATATTGTCTGGGGAGAGTATCCAAACTGGGGACTTGATCACAGCTATGCGGACTCCGTATACGGTATTCTTCCTGAATGGCTTGAGGAGATCGAACGCGACTTCAACCATCCGTCAATCGTTGGATGGTGCCCTTTCAACGAAACATGGGATGAAAACGGACGCAAGCAGTGTGACGCTTTGCTTTCTCTTGTCTACAAAGCCACAAAATCAGCCGATCCTACCCGTCCATGTATAGACACAAGCGGAAATTTCCATGTAATAACCGATATTTACGACATACATGATTACGAACAAAATACAGAGATATTCAAGAAATCGTACGAAAAGCTGTCTATCGACGGCACATATAACGAACGTTTCAGCAACAGGCAGATGTATGACGGAGAAAAGCCTTTCTTTGTAAGTGAATACGGCGGAACGAAATGGACTGACAAAGACGGCTGGGGCTATGGATGGGGAATTCTGCCAGACCCCAGAAGCGAAGAGGAATTCATCGCCCGTATAAAGGGACTTACAGATTCAATTCTGGACAATCCGGCAATATTCGCTTTATGCTACACTCAGCTCACGGACGTTGAGCAGGAGCAGAACGGCCTTTACACGTATGAACGGATTGCAAAATTCGAGCCTGAGAAAATTCGCGCTGTTTTCTCAAGAAAAGCAGCGGTTGAGGATTAAAAAATCAGTTAGAAATAAAACGTACCGGCGTGGTCAATCCCACCGGTACGTTTGCTTTTTTACCCAAAAGGTATTTCCCTTTATTCCTTCGCACGGCGAATGCGCAGATGGCAGAGCCTCGTGTACTCCTCAAAATCGATGGTCTCAAGTATATATTCAAGTTCGCTGTCTCCCATTGTCGTGTTTCTGCCGTCCTCGTACTGTTTGTCAACTTCAGCTTTCAGTTTTTCGACGATCGGCGAATGTTTATCAAGCGCGTCGCTGCCGCTGAGTCTGAAGAATCTGTTTATCCAGAAGGCGATCCCTGCAAGGCCACTGTGCGAGTCAACGGAAACCGAGGCAGGGCGGCCGAGAATTGCCTCCGTATTGAAAATGCTGTAAATCTCCGGGTCCTTGAGAATACCGTCGGCGTGAATGCCAGCGCGGGTAACGTTGAACTCCCGTCCGACAAACGGAGTGCGCGGCGGTATCTCGTAGCCTATTTCGTTTTCAAAATAGTCGGCTATTTCCGTAATTACCGAAAGGTCCATTCCGTCAGTAGTGCCGCGAAGCGAAGCATATTCGATAGCCATTGCCTCAAGCGGACAGTTGCCGGTACGCTCTCCTATGCCGAGTAGCGCGCAGTTTACTCCGGAGCAGCCGTAAAGCCAGGCGGTGGATGCGTTTGTGACGACCTTGTAAAAATCGTTGTGCCCGTGCCATTCAATAAGCTCGCTCGGGAAACCGGCATAGTGCTGCAGTCCGGATATTATTCCCGGAACGCTCCTCGGAAGAGCCGCGCCCTGGTAACTAACTCCGAAGCCCATCGTATCGCATGCTCTTATTTTGATCGGAATACCGCTTTCTTCGGAAAGATTGTGGAGAGCCTCGGCAAACGGAACGACAAATCCGTAATAATCAGCTCTAGTTATATCCTCGAAATGACAGCGCGGACGAATGCCCATTGACAGCATTTCCTTGACTATGCCGAGATATTTATCCATCGCTGAAGCGCGTGTCAGACCCATTTTTTTGTAAATGTGATAATCCGAGCAAGAAACAAGCACACCGCTTTCCTTCAGCCCGAGATCCTTTACAAGCTCAAAATCTTTTTTGCTGGCCCGGATCCAGCTTGTAATCTCCGGAAATTCGAGCCCGAGCGAAAGACATTCGAGCACTGCCCTCCTGTCCTTTTCGGAATAAACGAAAAACTCGCTCTGACGGACTATTCCGTTCGGCCCGCCGAGCTTACCGAGCAGCTTATACAGATCGACGATCTGCTTTACCGAAAAAGGCGAGGTTGACTGCTGTCCGTCACGGAACGTGGTATCTGTAATCCAGATATGTTCAGGCATGTTTATAGGAACGAACCGGTGGTTGAAGGAGACCTTCGGTATACTCTCATAATCAAACAGGTATCTGTACAGATTGGGAGTTGCTCTTTCCTGAAGCTGGTATTTATATGCGGACTGCTCCAGCAGATTTGTTGCAGGAGAAAACTCCAGTTTTTTATCTTTATCGCGGAAAATATCGTTATTTTGCATATTGGCGTACCCTTCTCATCATTTTTGCGCTTTTTTCAGAGTTTACTATTATATTATACCATATTTTCGGCAATTTCGCAATATGAATTATTCTTTTTTGCGAAATTCCGTTTACGTATTGACAAACGGGCCAACATATGATAAAATTATATGTACTTATTGGAGGAGCTTATGAAGGAATACAAACCGTTTGATGAAAATCTGAGACCGAAAATCCCGTACCCGTACCTTATGGCCGTGGAATGGGGCGGCACTATCGGAATGCTGCCGCTAAACACAAAAATAACAAAGATCAACTGCAAAGGCCTCAAACCGCCTTATATCTTGCTTGCCAATCACGCATCGTTCATAGATTTCCCGATTGTAGTAAAGGCAATTTTCCCGAGGCGTGTGAACTGGCTGATTTCAATAGAGGAATTCAACGGCCGTGAATGGCTCATGCGCGGCATCGGAGGAATATACAAAAGAAAATTCACGTCCGACCTTACTAATGTAAGACACATTCTCTGGCTGCTCAAAAAGAAAAAAAGGATCGTTGTAATATATCCTGAAGCGCGCTTCTCGCTTGCCGGAATTAACGAAAAGCTTGACGGCTCATACGGCAAACTCGTTAAAACGGCGAAATGTCCTGTCGTAACACTAATTGCGCACGGAAACTTTCTCAATTCTCCGCAGTGGAACAAGCACCCGAAGCGCAAAGTCCCGATCAGTGCCGAAATGAAGCAGATCGTCACAGCGGAAGAGGCCCTGTCGCTCACGGCTGAGGAAATTCAGCAAAGGATCGAAAACGCCTTTAGTTACGACGAGTATCAGTGGCAATATGAAAATAAAATAAAAATCAGCTCCAAAGCGCGAGCAAACAATATCCACCGAATTCTTTACCAGTGCCCCGTCTGCGGAAAAGAGTTCTGCACTGACAGCAAGGACACCGAGATATGGTGCGAAAACTGCGGTGCTCGCTGGATGATGGATGAATACGGCAGGCTTCATCGTACGGACGGCGGCGATGATGTATTCAGCCACGTTCCCGACTGGTACAGATGGGAAAGAGAACAGGTAAGAAAACAGGTCAGGGACGGTTTATACAATTTTGAAGACACAGTCCGTGTCGAGGAACTGGTTAACTGCAAGGATGCGGGTTTTATCCCGCTCGGAGAAGTCAGATTCACCCATGACATGAACGGGTTCACTCTACACGGAACACTTGACGACGGAACGACGTTCGATTTCAACAGAAGCGTCATTTCAATGTATTCATGCCATATCGAGTATAATTTCAAGGGACGCGGAGACGCGATTGACCTCGCCACCAAGGGTAAAACATATTTCATTTTCCCTCTGACAGCTAGAAACGTCCTAACAAAAATTCATTTCGCAGAAGAAGAAATGCACAATCTGCTTAAAGAGCAGGAACAGAGCAAATAAAGCGACCGGCATCGGACAATTCCGATGCCGGATTTTATAATAATTCTGCCGCTGACGCTTGACGTACATCCGCTACTACTATCCTTGCATTAATACGCAAAAACCTGTTTCTGCCTTATACTATTATCTGCTGTTGAGCAAACCCAATTTAACGTCAAATTCTTATTTCATCATTTTTGACTTTTATATTGTCTTTATGCCCACTTCCTAAATAAACAGCCGTAAGCAGAAGCGACGCAATAAGCGAAACGGTTGGAAAGAGATATTTGACCAGCGTATAGCAGCCCGTGCGCGTAAGGAATACCAGTTCAACGTGCTTTCCACCTAAAATCCCGAACGGATTGTAAAAAAGGGCCTCCTTGAAGCATGCAAGTTCTAATCTGCTATACAGTACAGAAGCATTTGCGTCTGTCGTAAAATAGTTTTTATCCGAAAGCCAGAAAAAAATAATTAAAATCAGCGAGCATGAGCATATAACAGAACAGAAACAAGTTCCCTTTCTCTTCCCTAATCCGTTTCGCCATTCGCAGATGCACAGCAGCGAAATAAAGATTACTATTGCCAGATACGGAATAATTGAAGGAAGAAAGAGCGGAAGCGCCTTCATGAAAAGATCATTTTGAAATACCAGCGAATAACCCGCATCGGTCAGCTGAATCTCTGATCCGGCCATTTTCAACGTATTGTAAAAAACGGAAATATAGTAACGCATGGTAAAAATGCAGAAAACAAAAAGGACGATTGTCTGAATAAGCCGCGACTTGTTTCGATTTTCTGTCATTAACGCAATTACCTCATAAAAAATTTAAGCATTCGCTTATCTATGCTCTGCCTGTCCAGAATGATCATAACGTCGCAACAGTTGAACTCATAATCGATAAAGCCGTTTTGTGAAACCTTTGCACCAAATCTCAGATATGCCTTCAAAAGACCGGGGATTTGAATATCATCTTCGTACAGACCATGCCGCGTCCCGTACTCGAAGGCGTTACTTACCGCACGTATATCGAAATCACGGCACAAATATTTATTGTTCAGAACCGAAGTACAACCCGCATATACGCTGGGATCAGTACCGTGTAGCGAACATGTTCCGATAATATATCTAAGACCATGCTCCTCAGCATATGAGAACAGCGCTTTCCACAGCAGACCGATTACGACTCCAGTCCGGTAGTCTCCGTGAACCACCGCCCTTCCAGCCTCTACAATCCCGCCTGGAGCGGATTTAAGCGAAGAAAAGTCAAACTCATTTTCAGATTTGAATTTTTTTCCTTTCAGCGTCGCATCAGTGGCCACTCTGTACGTGCCGACAATCAGGCCTGAACTTTTCTCTATCACCAGAATCGAATCGGAAAAAGAGTCGTATCCGTCGTCGTCCAGTCCTTCACCGTCGGACATGTTCGGGTTAAACTCCTTAAGCAGAAACTGATAGCGCAACCTCCGGACGTCATTCAACTCTTTTTCGTTTTTTAAATCAAGTAATCTGACCAGATAATCTGCCGTTTCAATGTGAATCATCTTTTTTAACCGTTTTAATGTTTACGCAGTTTTTTACCATGAGAATTGTCATCCGAAAAAAACAGTATTACCTATTATAAGCTGATAGCGAAACATATGCTTGACCGAAGTTTTGCATCGGTCCGATTCCGGATGCTGCCTCCATGCCAATATTATACCACACAAGACCCCGTTTGTCAATTTTTGACATGTTTAAACGGCAGAGAACATGTAATTTGCCATAAAAAAGCCGGCATTTCAATATGCCGGCTCAGCTAACGGACTGTTACTTCACGTTTTTATTCTTTATCCACTGCAGTCTGTCAATAAGTTTTTTGAAATAATCTGCAGGCGCTTCGGGAATGGCAAATCTGTTAGGCTCATCTGCGATTTTTAATCCGGATAAGTCTGCGATAATCTCATCGACATCGTTTTTCCCGAGTTTAAAATTGGAGATCCTGTATTTTTCGGGAAGTTTTTTCTGCCAGTTGCTGCTGTTTTCGATGAATTTCAGAGCCTGAACAACCGAAAGAGATGATTTGTCGTCACATGTTATATTGTCGGCAAACTCTTTCAGAACAATTTCCGGCGTGGCCGTCTGATCAGCCGTGAACCTGCCGAACGCATATGTGTTCAGCGCTTTAGCCTTGTGACCAAGATAGCTCCAGTTGCCGATTATCCCGTCAAATCCTATCTGTTTTGCCGTTCTGACAAAACGGTAAATGTATCTGGTTTCCGACTGAACCATTTCTCTCATCGCGCCGTCCGGACCGATATCGCCGTCGTCCGCCTCGTCAAGCAGAAAATACGGCCAGGCCCAGATCCTCGGAACGCCCGATGCCTTCAAGCGGGCAACGTCATCAGATTCCGGAAACAAGACGGGCTCAATATTGTTTTCGTCGTAAAGACGAAGCGCCATAGCTCTGTAATATGTGTGCGAGGGAATCTCCATGCCGCATCTGTTACGGAATATTACGTCTGAATGGGATATTTTCTTAGTAACCTCTGTCTCCTCTATCCACCACCGCACGTCCTGGCACGGTCTTGTAGGGTTGTCCCACATATTTATTGCCCAGGGATTTACATTGTAATATGCGTCTGGGGCGTTTTTTCTGACAACTTCTCCGACAAGCTCTGACATTCTCAGCCAGTCTGTGTAGTCGGCTTCGCCCATTTCGGGAGATGTGCCTCCGGGATCGCCTGCGAAAAAAGTAAAGCCGTCAGCCTCACGCATCGCCCATACGGATCTTGCGAGCCAGAACAGTCTCTGATCCATTTCTTCTTTGTTGCGCGGATAGAATTTCTCTCCTATTCCGCTCGGTTCGAAATCCTCCGGCCCCGCCCACTGTTTAATATTGCCGTACAATATTACATTAACACTGAAGCCGTCTTTTTTTGCGCAATGAATCTGGGCAGCCATGCTGCTCAGATAATCGTCAAGCAACGTGCCCGAGTTTCTGTACCATCCGAGATCGCAGAACTGGAGCAAATTTATACCGCAGGCCTTCCAGAACGCGTGCTGATCCGGCGAATCGGTCCATACGTATAGTCCTCTTGTTTCAAATTCAGACATTATTAATCACCTCTAATCATTCATAAGCTTCAGCCTTTCGGCCAGTTTGCTCAGGTATTCGCCCGGCGTTATAGGCAGTGAAATCGCAGATTTTTCAAGCACATCAATATCTTCAAGGGCATCAAGCGCCTCACCGACATCTGAAAAAGACGTCTGAAAAGGCTCGATCCTTTCCGATTTCGGCAGTTTTTTTTCGAAATTGCTGTCGTTTTCAATGAATTTCAGAATCTCCGTAAGTGTTCCGGCAGTCTGCTCTGTCGCTATCAGCGAGGCAAATTCGGATATAACCTGTTCCGGGGTAAGCGTGCTGTCGTTTGCCATTCTTGCAAACGCGTACGTGTTAAGACATTTGTTCTGGTAACCCGCGTAGGACCAGCTTCCTATTATACCGTTAAATCCAAGTTCCCTGACGCTGTTGATATATTTGCAGATATATCTCGTTTCTATCTGCGGCAGATCGGTTTTAACGGTTCCCCCTCTGTCTCCGTCGTCAGCCTCGTCAAGAAGGAAATACGGCCATGCCCAGATATTTCCGGTACCGCGTTCCGCAAGCACTTCAATGTCATCCTTCTGAGGATATTTCTGTTCCGGCTTCATGTTGTATTTTGCATACAGACGCAAGGCAAGCGGACGGTAATAGTCATGACACGGGAGCTCGATGCCTGCGTCATCTCCGACAAATCCGGCTATTTCAAGTATTTTTTTGCAGTTTTCCGTTTCCCTTTGCCAGAACTGGGGTGTTTCGGCGCTGACGCTCGGAGTCTGAAACATGGTAACTGCCCATGTGTTTATGTTGAACTCGGCTCCGGGTGCCGTTTCACTGACCATATCTCTGACATCAGCCGCCATCTTAACAAAGGTTTCGAACGATCCCTTGCCCATCGAATTGGTTATCCCGCCGGGGTCGCCTGCAAAAAACGTAAACCCGTCGGCGTTTTTAAGCATACTGACGGTTTTTTTCAGATAATCCAGCCGCTCGGCCCATTTTTCCGTGTCGTCGGGATGAAATTTCACGCCCAGTCCCGTCGGCTCCGTGTTGTTCGGACCTTTATACTGCTCCAGATTGGAAAACAGTATGACGTAAACCTTAAATCCCGCGTTCTTTGCCTGTCTGACACCGCTTGCCATCCCCGAAAGATACGAGTCAAGCGATCCGTTTTCAGAGTTGTACCACCACCCTCTGTCGCAGAACTGAAGCGTGGTAATTCCGATTTTCTTCCAGAACGAATACTGCGACTGATTGTTGTTCCAAACGTAAAGACCCACGGTACCGAAAGAACCGTCTGCGCCGGGAATATAACCCGGAGTTTCAGAGACTGATACGAAATCAGTTACAACCCCTGTGTCCTGTGATTGTCCGCCTCTGCTGCATGAAGCGAGAACAATTAATGCCGTCAACATAAGAACGATTGTTTTTTTCATCTTTTTAAAAACCGTAATGCTTTATCTAAAAACATTGTATACAGGTTGCTTCCCCGGCGCAGTCCCGCCTCCCGTTAAAAACCGTACAAAAACAATTCAATCACGGTTATTCCGAGCGGCGGGACTATGTAACGTCGATTCGGGTCAATGTTCAGCCAAGTCCGTATTCTTCGTTCCACCAGTCGAGAAGTTGCTGGGTTGTGTCTTTTTTGCTGTCATAATACGACATGACGTCGGTGCTTCCCGCTTTGTTGAGCTCATAAAGAATATTATACATTCCGGTTCCTCCGTTGTCATAATAACGGGAAATATCGGGATGCCTGTTTTCATGGATGATGGTTATGACCTGCGCGTCTATGTCGCTCGGATTGTATTTCCTTTTCAAAGCAGTTTCGTAGTACGCCGGAGTCAGGACCTTGTATCCCTCAGCAGATAAAGCTTCAGTTATAAGACCTGTATATTCAAGCTCATCAGCCGACTGGCAGTTCGGAATCCAGAACGGATAAGACATTGATGTTGAAATGTATTCCTGATTTTCAGAATATTTCGGTATGGGAAGAATGCCGTATTCAAAATCGTCAATGAAACGCAGACTGTCCACAGAATACCTCAGGTTGTTCTGGAAAATCATGTAACGGCCGTTTTCGAACCCGTCCCTGTCGTAAGTATTTTCCAGACCGGAGGTCGTTGCGCCGACGTTTCGCGACAACCATGTGAGTACTTTCTCAGCCGCGGCAGACACTTCGCTAACTCTGTCAGTGACCACAAGTCTGCCTTCGCTGTTCTTGACGACCATCGGCACCCCAAGAGAATCCATCCAGCCGTACATTGAATAACCGACAGAAATTCCGTAAATATCACCGCTATCAACTTCGTTGTTGCGATTGTCGTCGACGTAAACGTCCTTTGTGATCTTTATCAGCTCGTCGATAGTCCACGTCCCGTCGATAACCGACTGGTACGGATATTCGATCTGCATATCGTTCATAAGTGTCTTGTTGAAATACAGGCACCATGTTGTTGCAATATCAAGATACGACATGTCCGTCGTTATCATGTATACCGAGCCGTTTACCATGAGTTCGTCGACGTTGTGCCACCAGGGTTTTTCGAAATCAAGATACTTTACGTTTTTCAGGTTGGCACAGTACCCGGTAAGAGCAACGCCGGTCCCCAGCACGTCGTGCATCTCCACAAGCTGATAGTCGCATTGCCCGCTGTCTATCATGGCCTGTATCTGAGTGACATGCGGTATTCCTACAATTCCTGAGTCGGTGATATTAACGCTGATTCCGTAACGCTCTTCAATATTTGAAATCATTGTATATTTTGCCTTGCC
>JAFZTO010000061.1 GCA_017618795.1 Clostridia bacterium
AAAGAGCTTTCTGATATATCCGGTATTTGCAGGAAGTATAAAATTCCGCTTTTTCTCGATGGCGCGAGACTCGGTTACGGGCTTATGAGCAGCGAAAACGATCTTTCACTGCGAGAAATAGCGGAAATGTGCGACGTTTTTTATATCGGCGGTACAAAAGTCGGAGCTCTTTGCGGTGAGGCGGTCGTTTTTACACACGGGAATAGGCCTGACCATTTCCTTACGTCTGTTAAAAAACGCGGCGCATTGCTTGCCAAGGGAAGACTGATTGGCGTTCAGTTTGACGCGCTGTTTACTGACAATCTTTATTTCCGGATCGGAGAACACGGCATAAAGGCCGCAGAGCGTTTAAAAGAAATTCTGCTGTCGCATGGGATGCCCCTTTTTATTGATTCACCTACGAATCAACAGTTTGCCATACTTGAAAATGCGCTTATGCAAAAGCTTGGCAGGGAAGTGCTGTTTGAGTTCTGGGAAAAAAAGGACGAAAATCATTCCGTAGTCAGATTTGCCACAAGTTGGTCGACCACAGAAGACGACCTGATTGTACTTGAGACAGCGCTTGATAAGCTTATTCGCTAAAATAACGTTGAAATGAAAAAGCGTGCCGTAAACACGTTTTTTTTAATTTCAATCTCTGTTATCGTCCTAAATCCTGATTTTTGGCCTTAATACGGCTCAAAAGCCAATTTCCAATTTACGCAATTATTATTGTTTTAGCGATGTCAACATATAACACTAAAAAACGAGAGTGCATGACACTCTCGGGTAAATTATGCTGATTGAAAAAATCATCGAAGAACATAAAGAAGTATAGAAGTTGCCTGAAGCAGACTTCCAAGTAATACGAACAAGTGAAAAATCGAGTGAAACCAGCGCTTCTTTTTCCCGATTCCGTAAAGAACGGCGCCGACAGTATACGCAATCCCGCCGGAGAGGAGCCACAAAAAACCGTTTGTCGTTATTGCCTTGATTGTCTGTGGCGCGGCAACTATGATCAGCCAGCCCATGCATATATAACAGGTCATCGACAGCGTCCGGAATTTTCCCAGGTCGACGGCGGTAAGAGTTGTTGCGAGTGCGAGCATGACGATTTCAATGCCGAAACATATCCACGCAAGTACGGGATAAAGAGGGCGGAGCCCTACAAGCAGTACCGGCATATATGTGCCTGCAATCAGCGCGTAAATCGTACAGTGATCGAGCACCTGCAGGACTTTTTTTGCTCGTCCTGGCTTCAATCCGTGGTAGATGCTGCTTATAGTATACAGCCAGATCATGGAAATCGCGTAAAGAGAAGCACAAACGATTCCCCACGGGTTGCGGTTGTGCGCAGACAGCAAGACGCCGATTACAAGCACGATTATTCCGAATGCTCCGCCGGCAATGTGGGTTACCATATTCATGATTTCCTCACCGCGCGTATAGTCCGGGAGGGGACGGTTGTCAATCGGAGTTCTTTTCATCGTATTTTTATAAGCAAATGGTTTTTAACAGCTTACAGGTACTAAATTATGTTATTGTGAGAGTTGAGCCTGCCGCAAATTTCCGGCAGGCTCATATGAATTGTTCCGTACTGCAAAGGATGACGCAGACGGTAATGTGGCACGGCTTTTCGGCCAGCTTAATATAGTTTTGCTCCCGCCGGGATATGCGGGTCGACCTGAAGCAGGTGAAGCTTCTCTTTGTCGGCTTCCTTGTGAATTGCAGATAACAGCATCCCGCAACTCTCAATTCCCATCATTGCGCGGGGTGGAAGGTTGACGATGGCGATAAGCGTTTTCCCGACCAGCTGCTCAGGCTCGTAAAAGGCGTGAATGCCGCTTAAAATGGTTCGATTTGTGCCTGTCCCGTCGTCAAGCGTGAATTTGAGAAGCTTTTTCGATTTTGGAACCGCTTCGCAGTTTATGACTTTTACGGCTCTGAAATCTGATTTTGAGATAGTCTCGAAATCGACGAAATCCTCGAACAGCGGCTCGATCTTAACGTTCGAGAAGTCCGGTTTTTCAGCTGATATTATCGGAGCCCCCTCGATAAACGTAGCGATATCATCAGGTTTTTTTGATATTTCGGGCTCTGGCTCTTTTTCTTCGCTTCCTGTTTTCAGACTCTTCATCGTCGGGAAGAGGAGAACGTCGCGTATAGCCTCAGAGTCAGTCAGAAGCATGCACAGACGGTCGATTCCATAGCCGATGCCGCCTGTAGGGGGCATGCCGATTTCAAGCGCGTTGAGGAAATCCTCGTCTGTGTGATTGGCCTCGGCGTCTCCCGCCGCTGTGAGCCGGTCCTGCTCGGCAAATCTCTCACGCTGATCTATAGGATCGTTCAACTCGGAATATGCGTTGCAGAACTCCCAGCCGTTGATAAACAGTTCAAAACGTTCAACGTATCCTTCGCAACCCGGTTTTTTCTTTGTAAGCGGAGAAATTTCTATCGGATGATCGGTCACAAACGTCGGCTGAATCAGCTTTTCCTCACAGAAGGTCTCAAAAAACAGATTAAGTATATCTCCTTTTTTGTGGCGCTCCTCAAAAGTGACGCCGTGATTTCTCGCTGTTTCACGCGCCTGATCCAGAGTGGATATCTCGTTAAAATCAACACCTGAAAATTTTTTTACCGCCTCAAGCATTGAAATTCTCTCAAACGGTTTGCCGAGATCGATTTCTTTACCGTTGTATGTGACAACCGTTTTGCCAAGCACTTTCATTGAGACAAAGCGGAACATGTTCTCGGTCAGGTCCATCATCCCGTGGTAATCGGTGTATGCCTGATACAGTTCCATTAATGTAAATTCCGGATTGTGGCGCGTATCAAGCCCTTCGTTCCTGAATACTCTTCCGATTTCGTAAACTTTTTCCAGCCCGCCTACAATAAGCCTTTTTAAATAGAGTTCAAGCGAAATTCTTAATTTAAAGTCTTCGTCAAGCGCGTTGAAATGCGTTTCAAACGGCCGTGCCGCCGCGCCGCCCGCGTTTGGAACGAGCATAGGCGTTTCCACCTCGATGAATCCGTTTCCGTTGAGATATTCACGAATGGACGCTATTATTCTGCTGCGCTTTATGAAAGTATCCCTGACTTCGGGATTAACGATCAGATCGACGTATCTCTGTCTGTAGCGAAGGTCGGTGTTCGTCAGGCCGTGGTATTTTTCCGGAAGAATCTGCAACGATTTCGAGAGCAGGGTGACGCTGTCGGCGTGAATTGTTTTTTCACATGTTCTGGTCGCAAAAACTGTCCCGCGTATGCCGACAATGTCCCCTATGTCCATTTTTTTGAAATCCGAATACTGTTCCTCGCCGATACAGTCGCGCGCTACGTAAACCTGTATATTTCCGTCACGGTCCTGTACGTTGCAGAAGGATGCTTTGCCCATGATACGCTTTGACATCATACGTCCGGCTATAGATACTTCGGCGCCTGAAAGCTCATCGAAATTATCTTTAATTTCCTGCGTGTGATGAGTGACATCGTACTTTGTTATTGTAAAAGGGTCTTTCCCGTCATTCTGCAGCGCAGCGAGTTTTTCGCGCCTGATCTGTACGAGCTGATTAATGTCCTGCAAACTGTTGTTATGTTCTTCCATTTTTTTCCTCTTTATGTAATGGCTGTCTTGTTATTTCTATTATCTTAAGCCTGACTGCTCCGCCCGGCGTTAGAGCACTCACAGTGTCGCCGGACGTGTGACCCATCAGCGCTTTGCCGATCGGTGAAAGGTCTGATATTTTGTTCTCCGCAGGATTTGCCTCTGTCGATCCGACAATTGTATAATCGATTTCTTCTTCAAATTCGCGGTCGTAAACTTTGACTATGCTTCCGACGCTGACGTAATCTGTCTGAATCTCGCTGTCAGAAACGACTTTGACGCTGCGTAATGTTTCCTCAAGTTCCACGATCCTGCTCTCGGTTTTCGCCTGTTCGTTTTTGGCTTCGTCGTATTCGCTGTTTTCACTGATGTCGCCGAACGAAAGAGCGGTGCGTATTGCCTCCACGTTTTCTTTCCTTTTTTCAACCTTAAGATAATTAAGTTCCTCTTTAAGTTTTCTGAGACCTTCTTCAGTTACTGTTTGCTCGATTGTCATGTATCGTTCTCCGTGTTATTATTTATTTAAGTATTCAACCGCGGCGGCCATCTGATTGTCGACGTCGTCTGTAAGCTTATAAAAATTTATCTTCTGAGCCAGTTCGGAAAGCTCAATAAAAATGTCCGGTATCACGCCTTTGCCGTCGTAGTTTTCCGAATAAGGCGGGTCGTATCTTCCGCTTGATATTTTGAACGCATCGCCGTTCTTCAGTGTGTAGAAGCTCTGAAGAACACCCTTTCCGTAGGTATTCACGCCTATTACCGAGGCGATTATTTTCCCTTCGTGAGCGTAATCCTGTATCGAACAGGCAAAAAGCTCTGCTGCGGATGCCGTATTCGAATTGACAATCACCGCTATTTTTTCGCTCATGCATATTTCATCGGAATCATAGTCTTTTTTCGTTCCGTTGGCAAAGCTGATGAGCACGATCGGTCCTTCCGGAAGAATAAAATCCAGTGTGCCGACTATTGAGTTGAGCTCTCCACCGCCGTTGTTTCGCAGATCGAAAATAAATTTTGTGCAACCCGAGTTGCGCAGTTTCTCGACGGCGTTTTTGATGTCTGCCGGTGTTGACGTGTTGAACTCGGTTATGCGCACAACGCCGATGCTTGCGTCGAGAGAGTGCGCCCTATATTCTACCGATGAAGCCGTCACGTGTTTTCTGACGCATGTGACCGTTGTTTCTTTTCCGTCCCTTCTGTATGTAATATGTACATCGGTACCCTCGTCACCTTTTATCATGTCGACCGCGCCGTAGTATCCGAGCTCCTGGAGCGGTTTGCCATCAACGGCAACGATAAGGTCTCCGGGCTGCATGCCCGCTTCCTCGGCGGGAGAGGAGGGAATTACGGAAATAATTTCCATATTTTCGTTATCGTATATCACGCTTACGCCAATGCCTACGGTACTGCCGTCCTGCTCGTTTAGAAACGTTTCGTATTCGTCTTTTGTCAGAAAAGCGGAATATTTGTCCCCTATGCCGTTAATGTATCCTTCAAGGATAGAGGATTTCAGCACAGAATCGTCAATTTCGCCGATGTAGTTGCCTTTTACTGTTTTGTCAAGAGTGAGCAGCTCATCGTAAAAACTATATTCGGAAATGATTGAGTTAAGTTTTGCGTTCTGCTTCTCGGTTACGGCGATGTACGTTGCGTTGAACGTAACGATAACGGCCGCCAGAATAAGAAGAATTGTTAAATAAACAGGTACTTTCTTTGTCATGTTTTCATAAAACAGAAAAGACCGTCATTTGCCGAAGGCGTTAACAGGCCTTTTCTTTATTCCTTAATATCTATCAACTGTATTTTAAGACTCCGCTGGTCGTTACGTCGACGTCTTTACCGTTGTAATTGATAAGAATCATGTTCTTTACAAGCGGATTTGTAACTTTGCCGTCAATACGGACCTCGAAGTGAAGATGATATCCGTAAGCGTTTCCGGTCGCTCCGACCTTGCCTATGGTCTGGCCGCGTTTAACTTTTGCTCCCTGAGAAACGAGAAGCGAACTCATGTGTGCGTAAAGCGTGCACTTGCCTCCGCCGTGATCGATTAAAATGTAGTAACCGTAGCTGCTGTTGTATGTGGATTTGAGAACTGTTCCGTCGTTCGCTGCAAAAACAGTCGTTCCGTATTTGGCCGGTATGTCAATTCCGAGATGGTAATCCTGTTGCCCGAACAGAAGACGCGAACCGAATTTGGAAGAAATCGTCCGGTATTCACTCGGGAGAGGCCATAAAAGCAGTTTTTTTCTGGCAGCCGCCTGCTGTTGTTTTTGCTTTTTTATTGCGTCCTGAAGTTCTTTTTCAAGAGCGGCCTGGTTTTTCTGCTCCTTTTTCAGAAGGGCAGCCTGTGCCGCCTTATCGGACTCGAGCTTTTTAATATATTTCTCCTGCAGGCTCAGCTGAGTTTTAAGTTCAGCCTCGGACTGTTGCTGTGAGATACGGAGTTCCTCAAGCTCGGTTTTTTTGTTTTCAAGATCAACCTTCAGTTTTCCGAGATCATTTATTTCATCGTTCAGTTCTTTAACGATCGATTGCTGATACCTGAGCATTGAACCGAGGTTATCGGCTCTTGTCAGAAAATCCACAAGCGAAGACGAGCTTACGAGCAACTCGATGTAGCTCTTCTGCCCGTTTTCGTACGAGGCACGCAGAAATTTGCCGAAAGCTTTATACTTTTCCTCTATATCAGCCGTGCGAAGCTCGATTGTCTCGGTTTTGTCATCTATCATCTGACTGTAGTAACCGATGAGCTCTTCGGTCTGCAAAACGGTTTCCTGAATAAGGCTGATTTGCTGATCGAGCTTTTCCTTTGCCTCAAGCGCTTCATCTATTTCTCCGTCAAAGGAAGACGCGGAAACCGAATATTCCGACACTTTTTTCTTTGTTGCAGCCAGTTTGTCGCGCAAAGCTTTTATGTCTGCGTCTGATATCTGCTTTGCTTCAACCGACGAGTCAACCGACGGAAACAGTGCGGATACCGAGAAAAACAGCACAATAGCGAGCACAGCCGACGCAATCCTGCATATGACCTTTCTTTTCATAGTGCCTCCTTTTAAGCCTTGAGATATTTCCATATGGCAATCAGCGAGCCTATAAAGCCTGTCGCCGCGCCTATAATCAGACACTCGGGAAGAAGCATCTGCCAGACAGAGCCAAACGGAAGTATCGTTATCATTTCTATGCTTGATTTCACAAGCTTTGCCACGTGGTCGTAGGCGATCCATTGAATTATAAACGATATAATACCGGAAAACAGACCGAGCATTGCGCCCTCAAGTTCAAATGGAAGAGCGATGAATGCCTTTGTCGCGCCGATATATCTCATAATTACAATTTCCTTGCTTCTGTATTCAACTGCAAGCTTTACGGTGTTGACGATTACAAGCACCGAAACGGCCAGCAGGATTACGGAGAACCAGAGGAACACGGTGGACACACCGCTTTTCAGAGAGTTTATGCTCTCGGCAATGTCGGAACGACATCTTGTTTTATATACGTCTTTTATTAGTGAAATCCGCTCTTCAAGTTCCTGAACCTGTGTGTTGTCGCCGTATGTAATGATGAACGTGTCCGGATACGGATTTTCGGCGCCCGAGAGAAGTTCCGCGAGTCCCTCGTAATCGGACAATCCCTCGATTTCATTTTTCATTGTTTCTTCGCGTGAAACAAACCTGACAGCGCCGGATTCTATTCCGGGAAGGGCGTTTACCGCTTTTTTTACCGCTTCCAGACGTACGGAATAATCGGAAGGCGGAGCAGTTACGCTTTCGCGCCCGCAGTCGTAAACTACCGAGAACGTCGCAAACGAAGGCATTTCGCTCCAAACTGCATAGAGATTAATGATACCGCCGTGCGCCGCCCCGGAGGTTACTGAAAAGCTTTCTCCTCCCTGAAATTCGGGTTCGACCGAATTTGGCAGCGTTGACCACCCGAGAAAAGAGATCGCGCTGTTTTTTGCGCTCAGACTTTCGGGGAGTGTGAATATTTCTCCTGCGAGGTATTCCTTGTCGTCTTCAGGGAGCGAGCCGTTTATTTTAATTCCCGACGAGTAGTACCTTATAACATAATTGTCGTAAACCAGGAGTTCGTCCCAGACGGGATAAAGCGTAATAATTCCGCCCGATGAGTCAGAAGCGTTTATCGTTGCCGTCCGTCCGTTTGCAAAGCGCACGTCGGTTGTACCGTTTTCGGTTGACCATCCGAGGGAAATGCGTCCGTCTGTCGTTATAACCGCGTTTGCCACGGTAAATGAATCGCCGTCCTTGTATTCGGTTGTCGAGTCGCTGAAGGCGATAATCTCATTCAGATTGTCGAGCTGCGAAAGATTGTAATTAATGTTCGCCACCAGCATTGTGAAAACGCCGAGTACTGTCAGGCAAGCGAGCAGCACGACTATCGAGGCTGCGCTCATCATGCCGTTTCTGAACATTCCCTTGAAGGCCTGTTTAATGAAATATGAGGGCTTATACCTCCGCATTGAACATTCCTCCTATTCTGTCGCTCACTATCTCGCCGTCCTTTATTGTTACGACCCGCTGCTGGAAATAATCGACAAGCGTTTTTTCGTGCGTAACGACGATGACGGTTTTATTGTGGTTGTGTATCTTAACAAGCAGGTTCATAATTTCAAGGCTGAGCTTTGGATCGATATTTCCGGTGGGTTCGTCAGCGATAATCGTGTTCGGGTTGTTTGCCAGAGCTCTTGCAAGAGCCACCCTTTGCTGCTCGCCGCCTGAAAGCTGAGAAGGGAAGGATGATGCCTTGTCGGACAGTCCGACAATATTAAGCATGGATGGTACCCTTCGGCTTATTACTTTGTCGGGTTCGCCAATAACCTGCATTGCAAACGCGACGTTTTCATATACAGTCATGTCGTTAAGCAGTCTGAAATCCTGAAAAACAACTCCTATTTTCCGTCTGTAGTACGGTACTTTGGAGGAAGACATTTTTGTGAGGTTAAAGTTGTCGACGATTATCGATCCGCCGGTAACCTTTTCCTCGCGTGTCAGCAGTTTGGTAAGCGTTGATTTACCGGCGCCGGATGCGCCGACAATGAAGACGAACTCGCCGTCCTGTATGGTAAGGCTTATGCCCTTGAGAGCTTCCGTGCCGTTGGGATATACTTTTGTTACGTCCTTGAATTCAATCATTGTCCGCCCTCCTCAGGCGTTTTGATGTGCATCAGTATTTTGCAGATTTTGAATTTAAATATCTTTTGACCATGAGCGCAACCTTGAAAGTCACGGCGTTGTCGAATTCGCGCAGATCAAGTCCGGTTATTTTCTGAACCTTGTCGAGACGGTATACAAGAGTGTTTCTGTGAATGAACAGCTTGCGGGCAGTTTCGGAAATATTCAGACTGTTGCTGAAGAATGCGTCGACGGTTGCAAGTGTTTCGCGGTCGAGCGATTCAATTACTCCCGGTCTGAATATTTCGTTAAGGAAAAGCTCGCACAGTGTGGATGGAAGCTGGTAAATCAGCCTTCCGATTCCGAGCCTTTTGTAATTGAATATGCTGTTTTTAGCGTCGAAGACTTTGCCTATTTCCGTGGCGGTGCGCGCCTCCTTGTATGAACGCGAAAGATCTTTTACGTTCATAGCGGGAGTTCCAATGCCCACGGTAACATTTGTGAAAAATTCGGTGCTGAAAGTGTCGCGTATGGTTCTTGCGACGTTTTCCGACTCGTTCTCGTCATATTTATCTTTAAGCTCCCTCACTACCGCG
>JAFZTO010000062.1 GCA_017618795.1 Clostridia bacterium
AAAACACATATTCCGCAACATCCAGAATAACAATATCGGGATTGAAAATATTGAAATAATAATCGAAGTTTATAACGTTCTGATAATTGTGTATCCCGATATCCTCGCTTGTTGCGCTGACAAGGAACTGAGGACCACGGTTGAAATAGCTTCCCTGGAAAATAAGCGCTTTCGGCAGCTGTTCCGCCCCGTCGGCATTGTTTATATAGTAATGAAAATGACGGAACTGCGGATTTACCTCGATCTCCTTCGCCCAGTCCGAGCTGATGTCGTCCCAGGACGTTTTGAGAGTAAACACAGGGACGGTATCGTCGACCACAATCTCGGAATTGGGCAGAAAATGCTCGACTTTTTCCGTTATTTCAAACATTTCCTTAGTAAGCTCCGGCACCTCCGGATGGTCCTGGCGTATAAGTTCGTAAAGCGCGGCTGTGGAATAAAAGCACCCGAGGTCGTTCCAGTGCCCCGCGTCGTACTGCCAGTTGAAAACCTGCTCAGAGTAGCTTTTCTTTATCAGCATCTGAGAATTGTTGACATATTTTACACCGAGATCGTCAAGATATTCGCAGAACTCGTCCACCCAGTCGTCGTTATAGTAGAAACCCTTGGGCAGGTATCTTCGGTAAACGGATATTTTCTCAGGATCAAAGATCAGATAAAACTCAACCCCGCGTTCCTCGCAGTACGTCTGAAGTTTTCTTGCCATTTCAGCAAACGTTCTGTGAAAATCGCCGTATTTCACGTTCTTGTGCATTTTGAAGAATATGTACCCGTCCTGCCCGTAACAGTACGAGGGGTGCGCAAGGTCTCCGACAACGGCGTCGTTCAGCACTGAATACGCCGAGAGCATAATGCTTCTCCCGCCTATCCTGTCCCTGAGATACTGTTCGACGCCGTCGGTGAAATTGTCGTTTCCCAAGGACGGGAACTCCGCAAGGGCGCGGTTGTCAAGCTCGGACACGGCGTCTTTACGGTGATTCATGAAGACAAGAGGTATGATGACGATACAAAGGAACAAAAGAATGTATACGGCATTTAAAGCTTTTTTCATATCCTTTCCTCCTCAGAACTGAAAATAGATAAACGGGCTGTAGGTCGAGCAGACGATAAAAACTATGTCGGCGATGAAAATAAGAAGATATATGACCCTCTGAACAGCCGTGCCGGGAACGGTACCGAGCGCCTTTTTCACGTAATCCCGTGCTTTTTCAGGTATCGCCCCGATAAGCGAACCGGCCGCGGCAATGCCGAGCGCAGCGACTGATTTGACAGTCAGGTAGTATTTCCACGTTGTTGTCAGATTTTCCGGCGTACGGAACGTAAACATTCCCTTTATATCGGCAAAGGCCTGCGGCAGGCTTTCGACGGAGAACAATACCCATCCGAAGAAAACTATAACAACGGTAATCAGCCATTTAACAGGCTTTGGCACCGCCTCATAGACTTTTCTGCCCTGCAGAAATCTTTCAAGCAAAACGAACAGAGCGTTATACACGCCCCACAGAAGGAAGGTCCAGTTTGCACCGTGCCAGATTCCGGTCAGCAGGAAAACTATAAAGAGATTGAAATACACGTTTCCCTTTCTGTTTCCGCCGAGAGGTATGTAGACATACTCGCGGAACCACGCGCCGAGCGAAATATGCCATCTGCGCCAGAAATCGGATACTGAAGTTGAAAGATACGGAAAGTTAAAATTCTCCGCAAATCTGAAGCCGAAAATCCGGCTCAGCCCGATCGCAATATCGGAATAGCCCGAAAAATCGCAGTAAATTCTGAAAAAATACAGTAAAGCCTTGAGCCAGTACGTCTGACAGTCGTATACCGATCCGGCCATATCGACTGTTATCACCTGAAGCTGCGCGCCGAGAGTGTCGGCGACAATCACTTTTTTTGCCAGACCTGTTATTATCCTGCTTATTCCCTCGGCGACGTCGGCACTGTCCGTTTTTCTTGAGCAGGCATCGGCGGCGAAATCCCTCCAGCGCACAACCGGACCCGAAAGCAGTTTCGGGAAAAAAGCGAGAAAGAGCGCCGCCTCGTCGAACCGGCCCGGTCCCGCCTCGCCTCTGTACACATCTGCAACGTACGAAATGCTTTCGAATACGAAAAACGAAAATCCTAGCGGAACGACAACGCTTTCAAGCGTTATATCAAGCTCCGCGAGCCTGAAAAACTCCCCCGCGACAAACGGCAGATATCTGGACGCCGCAAGATATCCCACACCGATCACACACGCCGCCGCGAGCCATTTTCCGGCTTCTCTCCGTCCGTCCCGTTTCGAATAGTCCGCCAGCTTGCCGGTCATAAAAGTCAGCACCGTAAGACACGCAAACAAGGCAAGCGTCTTTATATCCGTCCATGCGTAGAAAACGCCGCTTAAAACGAGCAGAACGACGTTTTTCAGCCTCATGCTTTTAAAGCAGTTTACAAGCAGATATATTATTACCGACAGAGGCAAAAAAACAAAAATAAAGGTTTCAGATGTAAAGCTCACTGTCTTCCCTCCCATAAACTATGCTCTTATTTTATCACAAAAAAACCGGATTGTCAAGAAAAATCGGCAAAAACCGCAAAACACACTTGACAAAAAGGAAAAACAGTGATATAATATTAACAGTTGAACAATTGTTCAAATGATGGAGGAGCCGCATGACTGAACCAAACCGAAAAATAAATCTTCCTCCCGAAAAGGAAATCGACCGGCTTGCGTCTTTTTTCAGCATTTTCGGAGACAGCACCAGAATAAGGATACTGCTTGTGCTCGCGGACGGAGAGTTCTGCGTCGCAGACATCGCCTCAATACTCGAAATGGGGGTGTCGGCAATTTCTCATCAGCTGAGAATACTTAAGCAGGCACAGCTTGTCAGAAGCAGGAGAAACGGGAAAAACCTGTTCTACAGCCTCGCCGACTCCCACGTGCATTCCATTATCAGTCAGGGAGTGGAACACATTAATGAATAGTCCCGTCAGATTGAAAATCAATTGCGCGGAAAAGGAGGCGCTTGGCTTCGGTATTGCCGAACTATCCGCTGAAGCGGGCTTCGAGATATCCGAAAACGGATTTGAATTCGTTGCCGTCAGACAGCCCTTCCCCGTCCTCTCGGTAAGCTTTGACGGGAAAAGGGGAGAAATCCGTTACTGTGAAAAATGCCATTTTTTCCGTGCTCTCGGCCTTGCCGTCGAGCATCTTCGGAAAGGCACCGGAGAATTTGAAATCACCGAATCGCCTCATTTCAGAATGAACGGAATAATGTTCGACATGTCTCAGGGTAACGCTGCTTTCAACACTCGAACCGTCAGACAGATTGTAAGAAAACTGGCGCTGATGGGGCTGAACACGCTCATGCTGTATCTCGAGGACAACTACGAGGTTGACGGAGAGCCGTATTTCGGATATATGCGTCCGACATACAAGCAGAACGAGCTCAGTGAGCTTGACGAATACGCCTTCCGCCTCGGAATTGAAATGATACCATGCATCCAGACGCTTGCGCACCTGCCGGATGCGCTGCGATGGGACGTTTACAGCGACATAACCGATTACCCGGAGTGTCTGCTCGTCGGAGAGGAAAAGACATACGAATTTATAGAAAAACTCATAGTTTCAGCCATGAAGCCGTTCAGAACCAGAAAAATCCACATAGGCATGGACGAGGCCTTCAGGCTCGGAACGGGACGGTATCTGCAGAAAAACGGCTTCCGCGAAAAAGGCGAAATAATCAGTGAGCATCTCCGCCGCTTGTCCGCAATCCTCAAGAAACACGGCGCCGAGCCAATGATGTGGGACGATATGTTCTTTCATACCTTCGGCAACCGTTCGTATCATTCGCAGGACACCGACACCATTCCCGAAAGCACCCTGAACATGGTCCCGGAGGGGATGAGATGCGTATTCTGGGAGTACGGAACGGCCGACAACCTCGAAAACTGCTTCAGACTTCAGAAACAGCTGAGCGACAGGCTGGTGTTTGCGGGCGGCTGCTGGGCATGGCTCGGATACGGCATGTCGTTCAGTCATACTCTCGACACTTCAGTCAGAAGTCTTGAAATGTGCAGAAAATTCGGGATAAACGAGGTGTTCGTAACCGCGTGGGGCGACAACGGGGCCGAAATACCGCAGACCGTTAACCTCGTCGGCGCTCAGATCTTTGCGGAATGCGGATATTCCGACGTTTTCGATAAAAAAAGGTTTGCCGAAAGACTCGGATTCTGCACCGGCGGAAAAGCGGACGATCTTGCTTTGCTTGAGCAGATGGATATAATCCCGTGCCTTGCCGGCGACCCGCACGGCTTTATGGCAAACTGCTCGAAACAGCTGATGTGGCAGGATGTTCTGACGGGACTCGTCGACCGGAACTTCGATGGCATGAACACGGACGCCCACTATGCCGCTCTTTCGGGGCTGCTCAGAAAAGCAGCGGGAAGAAACGGGACGTTCGACCGGCTGTTTGAACTCGAGGCCTCCGCCGCGGAGGTGCTCTCGGTAAAATCCGAAGCCGGAAGAAACATACGGCGCGCATACCTTGAAAATGACACGCGTGAACTCGAAAGATACCGTTCAGCCGTTCTTCCGGATCTCCTCGACAAGGTCCGCTCGCTTCACGAGATCCACAGAAAAGTCTGGTTTGAGATATACAAACCGTTCGGCTGGGACATCATCGACATGAGATACGGCGGTCTGGAGGCACGGATCGCAAGCGCGGCTGTTCAACTCGGCTCCTATCTTGACGGAAAAACCGAAAACATAGAAGAACTCGAAAATGAAAGGCTCTTCTTCAACGGCGAGGCGGGAACGCTTTACTGGTGCAACCGATACGGAAAAATCGTCTCTCCCTCGCGAATCGATCCTATTGCATAAAAAAGAAAGGAATATATCATCATGAAAAAATCATTTGTTCTCGAAGATCTTGACTGCGCCCACTGCGCGGCAAAAATGGAAAACGGCATAAGGGACATTCCCGGCGTCAAGAGCTGCACCGTTTCGTATCTTGCTCAGAAACTGACAATAGAAGCCGACGACGACGTTTTTGACGAGATACTCAAAAAAGCGGTAAAGCTCTGCAGAAAAATAGAGCCCGACTGCAAGATAATCACTGACTGACATGACCGGAAAACAGAAAAAGCTGCTGGTCAGAATTGTCTCCGCCGCAGTACTTTTTGCAGCCCTGAAGCTTATCCCGGTCAAATGGCCGGCATGGTGGGCGGAAGCCGCCGCATATCTTGTCCCGTATCTGATTGTCGGATACCCCGTTATCCTGAAGGCCGTAAAAAACATAATCCGCGGGCAGATCTTCGATGAGAATTTTCTGATGCTTCTCGCGACGGTAGGCGCATACGCGGTTCAGGAGTACTCGGAGGCCGTGTTCGTAATGCTCTTTTACCAGATCGGCGAACTGCTTGAGAGCATCGCCGTCGGAAAGAGCCGGCGTTCAATCGCCGCCGCAATGGATATAAGACCCGATACCGCAAACGTCATACGCGAGGGAAAAATTGTCACCGTTTCCCCCGAAGAGATCGCCTTAGGGGAAAGCATCCTCATAAAGCCGGGCGAAAGAGTGCCTCTTGACGGAACGATAACCGACGGCAGCACAACGATAAACACTGTCGCGCTCACAGGCGAGTCGCTTCCGCGTGACGCGCGCACGGGAGACCGGGTTGTATCCGGAACCGTGAACATGACCGGAGCAATAACCGTCAGAGTCGACAGAATCTACAGCGAATCCACAGCCTCAAAGATCCTCCAGCTTGTGGAGGAATCATCTACACGCAAAGCACGAAGCGAGGGCTTCATCACCAGATTTGCGAAGTATTACACACCCGTTGTGGTTTTTCTCGCCGTGGCTGTTGCGCTGCTCCCTCCGCTCGCAGGCATCATAGGCTGGAAGGAAGCTCTTCTCAAAGCGCTCAATTTTCTCGTCATATCCTGCCCGTGCGCGATAATCATTTCAGTTCCGCTCGCTTTCTTTACCGCGCTCGGCGCTTCGTCCAGACGCGGAGTGCTTGTTAAAGGCTCGTCCTACCTTGAGGCTCTGGCCTTCACGGATACGTTTGTATTCGACAAGACCGGAACGCTTACGGAAGGGAGTTTCCGTGTAACGGCGATACATCCGGAAACGATTTCGGAAAAAGAACTTCTTGAAATCGCTGTCATGGCGGAAAGCTGCTCGGAGCATCCGATCTCCGCCTCGCTGCGGCTTGCATACGACGACGAAATCGACACGTCCAAGATCACATTTATAAACGAAATACCGGGAATGGGCATCGAAGCGTGCATTAACGGGCGCGTCGTTTACGTCGGCAACGAAAAGCTGATGGAAAAGCACCATGCCGGATGGCACAGATGCTCTCTCCCCGGAACAACTGTTCACGTTGCGGTCATGCCGTCGGAACACACCGGACACTGCAGCGAGCCGTCCTGCGACTGCCGCGGCGAATACATGGGGCACATCCTCGTGTCAGACAGTATAAAGAGCGGAACAAAACAGGCCCTTGACGCTCTGCGCAAAAGCGTCGGTGCGAAAACCGTAATGCTTTCGGGAGACAGCGAAGAAGTGACCGGAGCGGTCGCGGCCGAGCTCGGCATTGACGAATACCATGCCTCCCTGCTGCCTGACGGAAAGGTCTCCGAACTCGAAAAGATACTGTCCCTCATGAAAAAGAACAGAAAGCTCGCGTTTGTCGGCGACGGAATAAACGACGCGCCGGTTCTTTCCAGAGCTGACGTCGGCGTGGCGATGGGCATTATCGGATCGGACGCGGCCATAGAGGCCGCGGACGTCGTGATAATGGACGATAATCTGGACAAGCTCAACACGGCGTCGAGTATCGCGAAAAAAACACGCCTGATAGTCATCGAGAATATTGTTTTCTCTCTTGCCTTCAAGGTGGCGGTAATGCTGTTTTCGATCTTCGGCACCTGCCCCATGTGGCTTGCCGAATTTGCCGACGTTGGGGTCATGGTGATCGCGGTGCTTAATTCAATGAGGGCGGCGCTGCTGAAATGAACAGATCGGAAAAACTCGTAAAAGCGCTGAAAAAAAGAAACCTGACCGTCTTTACCGCGGAATCATGCACGGGCGGACTGATAGCAAAAAAAATAACCGACGTGCCCGGCGCCTCGGCCGTTTTAAACGGCGGCATAGTTTCGTATACCAACGCAATCAAATCAGGACTTCTTCACGTTAAAAAAAGAACGCTTGCGCGTTACACGGCAGTCTCTCCGCAGGTTGCGGAGGAAATGGCGCTGGGAGCGGCAAAATTCGGCGATATCGGCGTTTCCGTTACCGGCTACGCCTCCGGAGGCGACGGAGTCCCCGACGGCTGCACCGGTCTTGTGTTCATCGGAATAGCTCAGGAAGACATGGTAACTACAGAAAAATATCTGTTTTCCGGAACACGTTCGGAAATACGTGAACAGGCGGCGGACGCTGCCATAGATATTATTTTAAAACATATCGGCGAACAGTAAAAAAAACAGGAGACGGGCGCGCCCGTCTCCTTTAATATGTAAACTGCACTAACGATTAACAACCACGCGCAGCTGATATGATAAACACCCTCCCGTCACACGGGCGGGTCATTTATTTCTGTCTTCTTCTCTGCGCGACGCTCCAGAGGTCGAGAAACTCGTCGTCGCTTATGACCTCGGGTTTGTTCTCGTCAAGAGGATTGGGATCCTCAGGCTCCTTTGTTTCGCCCTTGATCTCCTCGTCGGTAATCTTTTCCTCTGCGGCATTGCGGATGGTGTGAAGATCATCTCCGTCGAAGCCCGTGGCAACAACGGTAATGGACATGGTGTCCTCCATCGTGTCGTCGAGTGCGGCGCCCCAGATGATTATCGCGTCGCGCGCGGCCTCGTCCGTGATAAGAGCCGCCGCTTTTTCCATCTCCTCGAGTTCGATGTCGGGGGATGCCGTTACGTTAATGATAATGCCCTTGGCGCCTGCTATCGAGGTTTCGAGCAGCGGGGATGAAATCGCCATGCGGGCGGATTCCTCAGCCTTGTTGTCGCCGCTTGCGGTTCCGACGCCCATGTGCGCGGAGCCGGCGTTCTCCATGACAGCCTTGACGTCCTCAAAGTCGAGGTTGACAAGTCCAAAGCCGTTTATAAGGTCGGAGATGCTCGCAACACCGCGCTTCAGCACGTTGTCCGCCTCGGCAAAAGCGTTTGCAAACGTGATCTTTTTATCAGAAATGAGTTTTAGTCTCTCGTTGGGTATGATAATGAGCGAGTCGACGGTCTTTCTGAAATTTTCGATTCCCTCAAGAGCGGCGGTCATTCTGCGTTCGCCCTCGAACTTGAAGGGCTTGGTGACTATGCCTATGGAAAGGATTCCGAGTTCTCTCGCCACCTGTGCGACGACCGGAGCGGCGCCTGTGCCGGTGCCTCCGCCCATACCGGCGGTAATGAACACCATGTCGGCTCCGTCAAGAGCTTCCTTGATCTTGTCGCGGTCGTCTTCGGCGGCTTTTCTGCCCACCTCTGGATTGGCCCCAGCGCCGCGTCCGCGCGTGATCTTGTCGCCGATCTGGATTTTAATCGACGCTTCGGAACGGGAAAGAGCCTGATGATCGGTGTTGATAGCGATAAAGTCAACTCCCTTGACCGTGTCGTCCCTTATCATTCTGTTGACAGCGTTGTTTCCGCCTCCGCCAACACCTATTACCTTTATGACGTTGCTTTCTGCGTTGTCAAAATCGAAAGTCATTTTGTTTCCTCCTGAATGTATAAATAGCGGAATTCCATCCGAGAATTTTGTCTTATTATATATAATGATACCCTTTTTTTCCCCGTTGGTCAAGGGTTTTTAAAAAAATTAACGAAATGTTAATAATTTTTTTGTCTTAACCGTATGTATACGTCTCGTCACCCTTGGATACGATCACCGGACTGATATATTCCGCGTTAAACGAATATATCGACGTAATGGATATTTCCTTGTCGGTCTCGATGATCCTCTCGATCAGACGGAGCTTTGCCTCGAGATTTGACGAATCGCCGACTATAAGCCTGTACCTTCCCTCGTTCATGTAAAGCGCCATGTGATACCGGTCGGAACAGTCTATGAATTCGACGCTGCCGAAAATGCTCGTTTTCTTCAGTTCTTCCAAAAACGAAACGGTATAATCGAACGCCGTTTCCTTTGAAAAAACAATTTTTTCTCCCGCTACGGCATAGTCGACCTCGGGGAATTTAACCCATTTAAGCTCCGAAACGCCGCTCCCGGCTTTATCGATGCTGTCGAGTTTTTCCATTACCTTGAGTTCGCCTGAGAGGACAAACCAGTCGCCCCATATTTTCGAATACCACATGGCAGTATCCTCTTCTATGATAACCGTTATCTTGTCGGGCAGGTTTCTTTGCACGCTCACATTCTGTATGTACGGAAAGGCATCCAGAATTCTGTTTCTTATCGCCGAAGTGTTAAGAAAAAGGAGGTTTGTGCTGCTGTTCACGTTGCAGACGGACGTTATTTCCTCCACCGAATAGCGGGCGT
>JAFZTO010000063.1 GCA_017618795.1 Clostridia bacterium
AAAATTACCGTTCCACCGGTGCAATTGTTGACGCCGCGCGATACTTTATTTCATACAACAAGGCCCGCCGGGAAAAACATATGACGACAGATAACGAGGTCGGTGAGAAAATACGCATTACTCAGCTTGCTGATCTCCGGGATCTTCCGGAATATGTGAAAAACGTTGCTGCAAAAAAGGGCAGCGTTGCTGTGCTCGCCCGGTTGAACGACAGCCTGGTTCCTGTGATCGATTGCCTTTCCACGGCCGGTTTCGGGTTTACGCTTCGCGGCAGAGACAGTCTTTTTTTCACGCATTACAGTATTGGCGACATAAAGAATATGCTTGCTTTCGGTGACAACCCTTATGATTTTGATCTGTTTTCCAAAATCTATTATAAGCTTTCACTCGGTTTAAGCCGTAAAGATCTTGAAAAGATTAAAAATCGTAACATCAGTGAAAAACGCGAGGCATGCCTTGATTTCATTTCAAAGTCCGTATTTTTTTCAGACAGGGTAAGGGCAAGATGCGGCGCGGCGGCGCGCGGCTTCAGAAGGCTTCCCGGCGCGTCCATGCCTTCGGCTCTTGACATCATACTGTCTGACTGCGGTTACGGCTCGTATCTGCGCGAACATTCAAATGAAGTCACAAAGATCACCTCGCTGAAGGCTCTCGCTTTGGCGCATCCGTCCCGCGCCGAGTTTTTAGAGCGGCTCGGCGCACTTCAGAAAATTGTTCAAAACGGTGCGTCAGACGGCGGAACAGTGCTTTCAACGATCCATTCTGCCAAGGGACTTGAATTCGATCACGTTGTCATGATTGATTGCAGGAACGGAATTCTTCCCGGACTTTCTCAGGGCGGTACAGACGTTCTGACAGGTTCTGATCCGGCCGGTCAGATGGAGGAGGACAGACGTTTGTTTTACGTCGGCATCACTAGAGCGCGGAAAATACTTGAGCTGATAACCTGTAAGAAAATATTCGGTGAAAACTCCCCCGGTGCGGATTTTATAGACTCTGTATCCAAATCTCTTTTATTGCGCGGAAAAATAGCTGACAGGGAGGCGCATCAAGAGACTATCAGCGTTTTTTGCCTTAATACGAAAATCAAGCATATCCGTTACGGGACGGGCGTTATTTCCGGCTTCACGGATGAAAAGCACGAAAATGCCGTCGTGAATTTTGATGCTGTCGGGGAAAAAATACTGAGCCTTCCGCTCTGTATAAAAAACAACATTATCTCGATTCTTCACGAAAATGAAAAAAAGTAACGTTCTAATTTTCTTTATCAGGCTGCTCCAGGGCACGCTTATCGGCGTGGGCGCCGTGCTACCGGGAATAAGCGGCGGCGTTCTTGCGACCGTGTTTGGTATCTATGAGCCTCTTATGGAGATTCTGGCTCATCCCCTAAAAAATCTGAAAAAACATATTTCTCTTATAATTCCGGTTTTTATCGGCATCGCAGTCGGCTTTGTTGGGTTGGCAAAGCTTGTGAAAACGCTTTACAATTACAATGAAAAGCTTGCGATCTGCATATTCATAGGACTGATTATCGGCACGTTGCCCGCACTGTGGGGAAAAGCCTCGGTTTACGGGCACGGCGGACCGCCCCTGATGTGTCTTGCTGCCGCGTTTGCTGTAACGCTTACACTTCTTTTTTTGCTAAAATTCGGGACAAACCTTAACCTTGAACCAAATATTTTCTGGTTTTGCGTCTGCGGAGTGCTGCTTGCCCTCGGAATGATTGTTCCGGGTCTTACGGCTCCGTCTATTATGATTTTTCTCGGACTTTACGAGCCTCTCCTCGGACTTATAACAGGCGTGGCGGAGAATATCATCGGTTTTGTCGGCGGGGAAATAAGTTTTTCCTATGCAATTCACAGTATGAGATTGACTGAGTGTGTTATGTTCGCACTTGGTTTTCTCGGTGCGATTGCTCTGGTTGCTAAGCCGGTTAATATTCTGCTTAAGAGATTCCCGGGACATATGTACCACATTATATTTGGAATAGTTGTGGCAACGCTTATTCCTCTTATACCTTCGAACTTTGCCTCGACCGTCGACGCAGTTGTCTGCCTGGCAGGTGTTATCGGTGGATTTTTGTTTGCTTTTTTCCTAGATTTTGCTTCGCGTAAGCTTATTGAAAAACAAAATTCTGAAAACAATACAGAGGAAACCGTTCTATGAAAAAAATGCTTCTTGTCGATGGAAACAGCATAATGAACAATTGTTTTTTCGGTATGCCTCTTCTGTCGGCCGACGACGGGGTTTACACAAATGCAGTAGTCGGCACAGTTAACGTGCTGATCAAATACCTGAAAGATCTAAGCCCGGAATATTGTGCTATTGCTTTTGACGTTCATGAGCCAACATTTAGACACAAGGCATATGCCGAATATAAAGCAGGGCGACACAAAATGCCTGAGGAGCTTGTCCCGCAGTTCCCGCTAATAAAAGAATGTGCCGATGCACTCGGGATCAGAATTATCGAAGCTCCTGGATATGAGGCAGACGATATTCTAGGTACCTGCGCATCGTGGGCTGACGCCGAAACGGAAGCCTATATTATAACAGGAGATAAGGATGCGTTTCAACTGATACGCGACAACGTTTTTGTTCTTTACAAAGGCAGAAACGGCATTTCGCCTATCGGCAGGGAGGAGTTTTCCGGGCGTTATCCTGGTGTGACTCCTGAAACGTTTCCTGATTTCAAGGCGCTGCTCGGTGATACGTCGGATAATATAAAGGGCGTTGCGGGCATAGGGGAAAAATCAGCGCTTGAACTTGTGTCGGAATACGGTACTCTTGAGAACATTTATGAAAATATTCACGCAATCAAATCTGCCTGGGCAAAAAAACTGGATGACGGAAGGGACGAAGCCTTCTTTTCGCGTTTTCTCGCGCGTATAAAATGCGATTCTCCGATCGGTGCGGATCTTGAGGGAATAAAGTATTACGGTATCGACGCGAAAAAGTGCGAGAAAACATTTTCAGAATTAAGGATGAGCAAGGCGCTTGAGGCCTGCCGTGAAATCTCAGGCAACGAAGCAGTGGAGACGGCTCTCTCAAAATACCCAAGTGTAGAATATACAGAAACCTTCAGCACGGACATATGCGGGCGATTTTGCGCGCTTGACGGAGAAACTCTTTACGACGGAAAGCACAGATTTATACTTTCGCGTGGTGATATGGCTTCTTTACTTTCAGATTCCATGCGGGAAATAGCAGTGACCGACGGGAAAAAACTTATTTCCGAATTCGGTCGAACGTCGTGCGCAGTTTTCGACGTGCCACTTGCCGCTTACGTTGTCGACTCGTCAAAGAGTGATCCGGATCTGAGCCATCTTGCGATGAAATATTTCGGCGCGACGCTGGATGACTCCTTTGACTCTGCGAAGCTTATATACGATCTCGCACTGGTTCTAAAGAAAAAACTGAAGGATACATCACAGGATAAGATATACGTCGGCATTGAGCTTCCGCTTATTTCGGTGCTGGCCGACATGGAAAAAACCGGGTTCCGTGTCGACAGGGAGGGGCTTTCCGGTTTTTCCGCCGAACTCGGACGGCTTGCCGACGATTATATGTCCGAAATATACCGATACTGCGGCCATGAGTTCAATATCAATTCGCCGAAGCAACTCGGCAAAGTGCTTTTTGAGGAGCTTGGCTTGCCGCAGGGAAAAAAAACGCAGTCGGGATTTTCAACCAACATAGAAGTACTTGAAAAGATCAGAGCATTTCATCCCGTTGTTGACCGGATAATCGATTACCGCAAAGTTGCAAAGCTCCGTTCCACATACACTGAGGGATTGCTGACGGTTGCCGACCGGTATGGACGTATACATTCGACGTTCAATCAGAAAATTGCGGCTACCGGGCGCCTGTCGTCTTCCGAACCGAACCTGCAGAACATTCCCGTACGTACAGAACTTGGCAGAAGAATGAGAAAATATTTTATTGCCGATGACGGATATGTTCTTGTTGATGC
>JAFZTO010000064.1 GCA_017618795.1 Clostridia bacterium
GGCTCCATCATCTGACCCATCGTGCCGTCCGCGAGAAGCATCGACGGAACGCGGTATTTATCGGCCAGATCAAACGCAAGAGAAGTAAGATCAGCCATTTCCTGAACCGACGAGGGAGTCAGAACTATCAGATGATAATCGCCGTGTCCCCCACCCTTTGTGGCCTGGAAATAATCGGACTGCGACGGCTGAATACCTCCGAGTCCGGGGCCGCCCCGCTGAACATTGACGATAAGCGCGGGAAGATCAGCGCCGGCAATATAAGAAATGCCCTCCTGTTTGAGCGAAATCCCGGGAGAGGACGATGACGTCATAACCCTTTTCCCCGTCGATGCGACGCCGTAAACCATATTGATTGCGGCAATCTCGCTCTCCGCCTGAAGAAAAACGCCTCCGATTTTCGGCATTCTTTTAGCCATGTAAGCGGCAAGCTCTGTCTGCGGAGTGATCGGGTAGCCGAAATAATACCTGCACCCGGCAAGAATCGCGGCTTCTGCAATCGCTTCGTTGCCCTTCATTAAAACTTTATCAGCCATTTTTTACCTCTCAACCGTTATAACGCAGTCTGGGCACATGGTTGCACAGAACGCGCAGCCAATGCACTTGCTGATATCTGTCATCGCTGCGGGCGAATGCCCCTTTTTGTTGATAACGGATTTGTCTATAACAAGAATATGTCTCGGGCACGCTGAAACGCAAAGCCCGCACCCTTTGCACATATCCGTTTCGAATGTTACCTTTGCCAATTTAAAATACCCCTCGAATCACAGATTTGTCAACCGGAACATACGAAACTGACAGACCGCTGATTTCGCACAGCTTATTTTCTTCGGCAATCGTGCCGGATAGCGTAAAGTCATTTGTTTCTGCTCCGAGATTTGAATTGTTTATTATCGATGTAAAAGGAATTCCGCATGAAGCGTATATTTCATTCATGACCTGAAACGCGCTTTCCGCGTCACGCGTCAGCGGACGGTAGAAATTTACGACGAAATAATTATTAAAATCGTTTTCCTCAAGAATCAGTTTTCTGAACCTCCCGAGTGCAAGCGCGCCTCTGTCGTCGCCTCCGACGTCAAGAACGAAATGCCTGTCGGTTTCGGAAAACATGGAATAAAGTTCCGACGGAAGCGAAGGGAGATCAACGTTTGAACCGGCATACGGAGATGCAATCACATCCACGCCATGTGCCGACAGATATTCCCTGTAGTCGGCCGACCTGAAATACGGATTGACAATATCCATGTCGGCAAGCACCGTCCTTATTCCGTTTTTTGCCAGTTCAAGCGAATAACTGACCGCAAGAGACGATTTCCCGCTGCCGTAATGACCGCAGAAAATTGCGATTCTTCCGCTCATGCGACAGGATGAATCCACCCGTGAGTATCCGCCGCTCTGCCCCACTGAATATCGGTAAGCGTATCGTAAAGCATCTGCGTCACAGGGCCTATTTTCCCACCGCTTACGGTATACTCGCTGTCAAGATAATGCAGCCAGCCTATCGGCGATACAACAGCCGCTGTGCCGGTGCCCCATGCTTCCTCAAGAGTGCCGCTGGCAGCAGCTTCAAAGAGCTCGTCCACGGAAATCTTTCTCTCTGAGACCTTGTAACCCTTTTCCTTCAGAAGCTCGATGCACGATTTACGCGTGATCCCCGGAAGAACCGAACCAAGAAGCGCAGGAGTGACTATCTCACCGTTTATCTTGAACATAACGTTCATGGAGCCGACCTCTTCGATATATCTGCGTTCAACGCTGTCAAGCCACAATACCTGAGTGAAACCGTTCTTCTCGGCTTTCTCGCCTGCTCTGAGCGAGGCAGCATAGTTGCCGCCGCATTTTGCATAACCGGTGCCCCCGCGCACAGCACGAACGTCTGTCGATTCTATAGCTATACGCACAGGATTAATACCCTCGGCATAGTATGCTCCGACAGGCGAACAGATAACAACAAATGTGGCGTTATGAACCGCGTGCACGCCCAGATGCGGATCGTTGCCGTACATAAAAGGACGGATGTAAAGAGATGTTCCGTCGGAATGCGGCACCCAGTCCTTTTCTGTTCCGACGATCGTTTCCAGAATCGACATGAAAAGTTCCTCGTCAACCTGCGGAAGACAGAGCCTTTCGGCGCTGTTGTTCATTCTACGAATGTTTTCGACAGGTCTGAACATCTGAATTTTCCCGTCAGCTGTTCTGTACGCCTTAAGACCCTCGAAAATCTCGGCACCGTAATGAAAAACTGTCGAGGCGGGATGGACGGGAATATAATCAAACGGCACAATTCTCATATCGTGCCAGCCGTTTGCCGAATCATAGTCCATCATAAACATGTAGTCAGTGAAAATCCGGCCGAAGCCGAGTTTTGATTCATCCTCAGGATGAGGCTTTGGATTTTCGTTTCTTACGAATCTGTAGTCTAATTTCATTTTATTCCCTCCGAATAATTATAGCAGATTTCTTTGCACCTTTCCGGTAACGGTCTTTGGAAGCGAGTCCCTGAAGACAACAAGGCGCGGATATTTGTAGGGCGCCGTATGCGCCTTGACGTAATTCTGGATCTCCTTCTTAAGCTCCTCAGTGGGTTTGGTTCCTTTCGTCAGGACTATGCTTGCCTTGACTATCTGTCCCCTTACCTCGTCAGGAGCGGCCGACACTCCGCATTCAAGAACGTACGGAAGCTCCATTATCACGCTTTCGATTTCAAACGGACCTATTCTGTATCCGGACGATTTGATTATATCGTCGACTCTGCCCACGTACCAGTAATAGCCGTCCTCATCACGCCACGCCGTATCGCCGGTGTGGTA
>JAFZTO010000065.1 GCA_017618795.1 Clostridia bacterium
ATACCGTCAAAACTGACGAACGCGCTGATCGCTCCCGCCTTCGGATGGAGTTACGGACTGATCAGAAACAAAAGGTTTGCCAGACTGCAGTTCAAGTCCCTGCACATGGATGAAAATCTGTTTGAAGATTATTATCGCGATACCTGTAAAATCGGAAAAACGGATTTGACAGCTTTCCTGAAGGCAAGCACTTCGTATTCGCTGAAGGAATCAATCAGATACACGACAGCCAGTGTTTACGCGCTTGCCGGAGAAAGAGAAAACAAAACGGTATTAAAATCGGTGCGAGTATTAAGGGAGCACGTTCCTCAATGTAAAGAGTATATTATTCCGGGTCTTTATCACGGGGAGTATTCCCTGAACCATCCCGAAGAGTACGTTGATTTTATCAGAAATATCTCAGCCGGTTGACAAATTACTGTTTGACGGAGATAAAAGATTCAGGCAGACCTGGATCTGCGGAGACAAATGAAATGAAAGACGGAAAGAAACCAAATCCGAACACCGTACATCCGATATCCGGATACGACACGGAAATATACGTCAAACCGACGTTAAAAAATCCGAATATCACCGTCGGGGATTTCACCTATATCGCCGATTCCGATTTTGAAAGTCACGTCACGCACCATTACGAGTGGAACGGAGACAGGCTTATTATCGGCAAATTCTGTCAGATCGCCGCGGGCATCGAGTTCGTTATGAACGGCGCCAACCATCAGATGAACGCGGTCACGACGTTTCCGTTTTATACGCTGGAGGGCTGGGATATGGAGTCGCCAGCAAAAGCCGATCTTCCGCTAAAGGGCGATACCGTTGTCGGAAACGACGTGTGGATCGGGCAGAACGCGGTCATCCTCCCCGGCGTTCATATCGGCGACGGCGCTATCATAGGAGCAAATAGTGTCGTCGGGAGCGACGTCGATCCGTATACGATTGTTGTTGGAAATCCGGCAAAGGTACTGCGAAAGCGTTTTGATGACGAAATGATCGGATTGCTGCTGAAATTCAGATGGTGGGACAAAACGGTCGACGAGATCAATGCTCTTATTCCGATTCTGACCTGCAGTAATCTGGGGAAAGTCAAGCAAGAAATAAAGAAACGGTTAGGATGACAAATCCCGGTTTGAGGAGCAAAAAAAGGTCCTTGAAACCGGAATTGGAGGAGGAAACATTACAGATGGAACTTAAGAAAATCAATCATAAACTGACTGTCTGTAAAGTGGCGGAAATGTCAGATATTAACATAAATTCAGATTTCTGCTTTATCGCGAAGACGGACGAAGAATTATCGCTTGTGTGTAAAACGGATGATACTCCACAAAACACGATTGAGCTTGATGACGGATGGAGAGGCTTCCGTATTCAGGGGGTTCTCGACTTTTCATTGACCGGTATTCTGTCAAAACTGTCCGTTATCCTCGCAGAACACAAAATCGGCATCTTCGCCGTATCGACCTATAACACGGACTACATCCTCGTGAAAGAAGAAAACTACGAGCGAGCGCTGACTGTTTTGGCTTCAGAAGGATACACAGTAATATAAATTCCGGTTTACCGGAGAAAAATGATCCCGACAAACCGGGATTTGCCAAGGTGCTTCATGAGAAAACGATTATTTCTAATTCCGTTTTTATTAATTTTCATCTTTCTTGTTGGATGTAATGGAATGACAATTTCCACTACCAGATACAATGAAATTAAAGAATATGTGGAAACCCATGCCAACAAAATAGTTGTTTCCGGGGACGTCGAATTTTTTACGTATAAAACAACCGGTCTCAGTATTGGCGGGGTATACTATGGCTATTATTATTCGGAAAGCAATGACGTGCTTATTCCCGATTATTATTCTGGCGATAATATTGGAAATGCAGAAACAAAAGATGACGGGACATATTTTGGAAAACCGAACAACGGAACGGATTGGTGTTATGTTAAACAGATAATGAATCATTGGTTTTATTACGAATTGCATTGGGCTTAAAAGCATTATAGGTCAATTCATTAGCAAAGAAGGAAGATAAATTCCGGTTTGCCGGAGTAAACAACCCCCTAGAACCGGGATTCGCAAAGGAAAAGATGATGTTCATGAGAATAATAATTTCGGTGCTTCTTTGTTTGTCTTGCCTGACTGCAATGACATGCTGCGGAAGTAAAATCGAGATATATGATGATGTTTCCCATTACCGCGAATATATGTCATTCGATAGTGAAGGAACGGATTCTAAATGGAATAAATGGGGAATGGATGAAAGCATATGGCCGCGCCAGATCAGTGACGTGTCACAAGTCTCTGATTATAAAATGATCTATTACAATCCATGGGATGCTCAGTATTTAGGATATCTTGTTATCGATTATTCAGATGACGACTATGCATCCGAGATAGACAGATTAAAGAATTATCCTTCGACAGATTATATCGGATATTACAGTGTCCAAAAAGAAGAGACATATGAACTTCTTGCTGTCAATGCACATCAATACCTTGGCTTTGTATACGCTCTCACAGACGGTAAAAATCGCATCGTATATGCTGAGCAGATATTCTGCAATTATTTCATGGATATTGATTACGAAAAATATATAAGAACGGATTATCTGCTCGACGGATTTAATGCGAAAGTTGACAACCCGTATCGAAAACAAATGATGAATGAGTAACTGTAAATTACACCGAAATAATAAAGTGCAAATCTCGGTTTGCCGAAGCAAAAAATACCTAAAACCGGGATTTGCGGAGGGTTAGCCATGAAACTTGGCCTGTGCCGCGGCAAGGTGGCCGTAGAACCTCACGATCACGAGTGGGAAACAACCGCTCAGCAGACAATAACAACGCTCAAAAAGTTACTGGACGCTCTGATAACCGACGCGCAACATGTCGGCAGCACCTCGGTAAAGGGCATTTGCGCCAAGCCTATCATTGACATAGCTGTCGGCGTATCGGATTTCCGTGTAATACCGGAGATGATACGGTGCCTTGAGGGAAACGGGTTTATATACCGCGGACAGGATCATCCTGAGCAATACCTGTTTGTCTGCGGAGACATTGACGAGAGAACGCACCACATCCATGTCGTTATCTACGGTTCTGACGAATGGAACGGTTATCTGAACATGCGCGATTATCTGAACAGCCACGGCGAGGACGCCGCGACTTATTCCGCGCTGAAAGAATCCCTGGCAAAGCGGTATCCTGACGACAGAGAGACGTATACAGCAATGAAAAGCGAAATGATCAGTGAGATCCTGGCGAAAGCAGCTGACTGGCGCAAAGAACAGGGCATTTGACGAAATCCGGTTTGGCAGGATATTGATATTTACGTCTCAATTCCGGCCGATACCGGGAAATTCCTAATTTCTTCAACGAAGCGCGCTGCCAAAAGATCAAAAAAACGAAAGGAAAAACCAACATGGAAAAGTTGAGACTGAGAAGAAGCGCCCGCAAAGATTCGGAGCGGATAGAAAAACTTGTTTACGATCAATATTTCAAACTCGTGCCGAAGGCAGAAGGATTTAAGGACGAAGAAGAGTTTATCTGCAAAAAGATGGTTGACGGAGACGGCAACATAATTGCCGGCTGCGTCGGATACGTTTATCAGTGGGGATGCCTTTACGTCGACGACCTATGGGTAGATGAAAAATACCGCCGGCAGGAACTGGGCTCAAACCTTCTGCAGGCGGTGGAAGACGTTGGGATAAACAGAGGCTGCTATCTTTCCTATCTGGATACCGGTGATTTTCAGGCAAAGCCCTTCTATCTGAAACACGGATATACCATTTTCGGAACTGTCAGGGATTTCCCCGTCGGGCACGAAGACTATAAATTCTTCAAGCGCTTTGATAATGCATATGTGAAAAGGCCGTGCAAGCCGGCAGAATTTGAGATAACGGACGGCAGCGAAGACGACGGCGAGTATATCGACGATAAGCTGTATGAATACAATCTCCCCTTCCTCAATCCTAAACACGATTACATCAAGATCAACCGCAAGCTGGTCGATAAAAACGGCAAAGTCGTCGCCGCCATTATGGCGGGAGTACTCGGTACTGACGTCGGCTGGATCTGGAAGATATGGGTCGACGAGGAATACCGAGGCCAGGGACTGGGAACATTGCTCTTGAAGCATTATGAAAAGAAAGCCAGAGAAAAAGGGGCACGCAAATTTATCGCCGAGGAGATATACGACTGGAACGTCGGTTTCTTCCTGAAAAACGGCTATAAGGTCGCCGGCGAACTGCCCGATCTGCCTAAAGGACACAGCTACTATGTTGTCGACAAGGACCTCTGACTCGGAATGCTGATATCGGAGGAAAAAGGGTTGGCAACTGTTATGGAAATAACCGATACGTTCCGCACGAGCGACAGAGAGGAATGGCGGGCATATCTGGAAGATCATTTCGAAACATCTTCGGAGATATGGTTCGTTTTCCCTGTTGACGGGTCCGGCGAGAAGAGCATTTCATACAACGACGCTGTAGAGGAAGCCCTTTGCTTCGGGTGGATTGACAGCGTCAACAAGCGGATGGATGAGGAACACTGCGCCAGACGGTTTTCTCCAAGGAAAAACGGAAGTGCGTACTCTCAGCCGAATATTGAGAGACTTATTTGGCTGGATTCACATAATATGATACATCCGGCAGTAAGAGAAAGCGTTCTCCCTGTCATTCGGGCTCAGTTTGTTTTTCCTGACGATATAATAGATGAGCTCAAACAGGATGAGGCTGCGTGGGAGAACTATCAGAAGTTTTCCGATCCGTACAAACGCATCCGGATCGCATACATTGAAGCAGCGAGAAACCGCCCCGAGGAATTCCGTAAGAGGCTGGACAGTTTTATCAGGAAGACCCGCCGAAACAAACTGATCAGGGGTTACGGAGGAATCGAGAAGTACTACGGATAGATTCATCCTGAAAAAACGGCATTAATAAATTCCGGTTTGCCGGGGAAAAATGATCCCGACAAACCGGAATTGGCGGAGGTAAATATAAATATGAAAAAAAGAACATTTTTTGCCCTTTCTATACTTATTTGTGTCCTGAGCATGGCTGGTTGTTTTTCAATGAAATCCGAGCCAGGGCCAAATGCTACTGAATCTCACGGTCTACCTGCAACAGAATCAAACGATGACTTCCATGATCACGTTCCGTACGATGCAATGCTGAATTTGGAAATCATGAACGGGAAATTCAGATTTCAAAGAATTGCAACAACGCCCTGCATCGTTTACTCGAATACGCCAATTACCGATATGACCAAAGGAACCGTGTACAACGATCGGGGTGACATTTTGACGACCATTTTCAGGGCAATGGATAACAAAGATGCCGTTGAGTCGCCTTCAGAGTGCGACTTTTCGCATTACATTTATATGTATGATAGTGAGCGAGACGATGTTCCCTGGCATTATAGATTTGCGATTTGTGATTGTGGCTCGGTGATGATTACTAACAACGATGAATTATTGTGTGTGATAAAGATCTCAGAGGAAGAAATCCGTTCCGTTCTTAACGCATTTCAGTGACAAATTCCGGTTTGGCGAGGTTTTAGTAAATGGTTCTTGCAATTGAAAGCGCGATTCTGTGCGGTCTCTTTACGCTGCTTGTCTATCTCATATCCAGAGATCCGCTCAAAGAACTGTATAACTATCCTCCGGCCATTCAGGAGCGCGTGAAGTCCATGGAAGAATACAGGGATCGGATACCGGCGAAGAAGAAGAAACCAGCGGTGAAGATTGCCGCTTCCGTTCTGTTCGTCATTGTTCTCAGCCTGATTCTCAGATACATAAACGGATATACAACTTTCCTTGAAGGTTTCGGCTACGGCCTTCTGCTCTGGACGGTCGTAAATCTGTTCGACGCCGTCGTACTCGACATAATCTGGTTCTGCCACGATCCCAGATTCGTGATCAAAGGGACGGAAGACATGGTCAGAGACTACCGCGACTACCGGTTTCACATGAAAGGATTCTTCATCGGCGAGGCTCTGGCGCTGATCGTGTGCGCCATTGCCGGGCTTGCAGCCCGGTTTATTCTTTAATTTTTCGCTTTTACTCTGCCGTCGTGGCGGGGACTTCCGCTCTGTTCACCGGCAGGCTCATAAACAGGCAGACGGCGGATTACAGCAACAGGAGAGACGGAAATGATTCTTAAAACAGAAAGACTGATCCTGCGTCCGTGGGAGGAATCGGACGCGGAGGAATGCTACAGATACGCGAAAGACCCGCGCGTCGGACCCGCAGCCGGATGGCCGGCGCATACAAGCGCGGAATACAGCCGGAAGACAATACGGGAAATCCTTATGAAACCCGAAACATACGCGATCGTACTCAGGGAAACGGGACTCCCAGTCGGCAGCATAGGCCTGCACCGCAGCGACCTTGCCGAAAATGACGGCGAGGCGGAACTCGGCTACTGGATAGGCGTTCCGTACTGGGGGCGCGGTCTTGTGCCCGAAGCGGCGAAAGAACTGCTTCGTCACGCCTTCGAGGATCTGAAGCTCGAACGCGTATGGTGCGGGTATTACGACGGAAACGAAAAATCCAGACGGGTGCAGGAGAAACTGGGATTCAGATATCAGAGGACAACTGATGACGTTCCCGTACCCCAGATGGGAGAAACGAGAAAAGGGCATGTCAACCTGATGACAAAAGAGGACTGGCTGAAAATCAGACAGGTTACGATCCCGCGGGACAGACGCGACGGATAATTTGCAGTCTGTTTTCAGAATTGTTTCCGATATATATTGCTTTTTCAGGCAAATTGTGGTATAATTATAAGGTTGTTTTTGAAAAAAAGGAGATAACAGATGCCCGGAATAAAAAGAAGAACAGCCGCGCTGCTCCTGACGGCCGCGCTGCTGCTCACTGTTCTGCACCTGGCTGCTGCCGCGGACGGCAGCGGAGTAAAAGTTCAATATACGGTCGGACAGGTTACCGAACTGCTCGGGAGAATAGACACGCTGCAGGAAATGCAGGATAAAAGAAAAACCGAATTCGCCGCTTCCAAAAGAGCTGTAACGTCCGCCAATTTCGCGTCGAACGCGTTTGACGAAGAAGCGCTCGCCGAACACGAAACGCTCGCCGCCGCTTACGAGGAGTACCTGGACGGCATGTTCGCTCTGCGCGCCGAGGCAAAGGCCGCTTACGACTCGCTGAGCCCGGAGCAGCAGGCGGAGATACCCGAAGCGCTTTCGGGCAAACTCGTGCCGTACGACAGGCTCGACACCCCGTTAAACCCGAAAGAATACAGCGTGCTTGTGCCCGAAAGCGAAGACAGCCCGTACAAATACCAGCTCATCGGCGCATACGAGTGTTCCAACCACGGCTGCGGAGAGATCCCTGCCACGATGGCGCTGATCGATACGACAGACGCGTCTGCCGTAAACGGCGACGGGAAGTGGGCTCCCGACAGACTCTACGTCTACGGGGAATGCAATTACGACATCGTATACTGCTCCGACGCGCATCCGTCGCCGAGCACGACGAACCTTTACAAACGCATCAACCTCGAGGACAGCACCTATTACAGCAGGGCAGCCGCGAGGAAACTCCGCGCGATAGTCATCAACTCCTATCCATACGTCACGATCGACGAAATGAAGGCGTTCCTCAAAGAGAACGGCTTCGACAGCGGAAAGGCCGACAAGCTCGACAGAAGCGAGATAATCGCGGGCGTGCAGATGGCGATCTGGTATTACGCGAACATCGGAAACACCGACCACGAGGAACTCACGACATACCAGTACACGTTCAACAACTACAAGAACCCGTGGATGCCCAACCGCATCCATCAGTTCCAGAACGAGTGCTGGACGTGGTGGGACGCCGCCGGAAGCGGACAGTTCAGCGCATGGCGCCCGTACAAAACCTACCTTTCCGGAGTCGCCGACAGGATCAACTCCCTTGTAGACTTTCTTGTCTCACTGCCGGGCATGGACCCCGAAGACGACCAGATACTGATCTCGGACATGCAGATAACGCGCTCCGGACCCGTTCCGGACAGCGACGGCACCTATACCGTAGGACTTAAGGTCATCCTAAATCACGGCAAAAGCAGCGCCAGCGATTCGGTCGTGCTGAACGTGGAGATCCTCCGTGAAGGCGCGGAGCCGGCCGTTGTAAGCACCGCCGATCTTTCCGAGCTTTCCGAATACGAATTCGAGGTCAGCGCCAGGGACGGCGACAGGATCAGAGTCACCGCCGACGGAACGCAGTACCTCGCAAAAGGAGTCTACTGCTACGAGACCGCGGCCGGTTCGCGCGAGGATCAGGCCCTGATATCCGTCACCGAAGGTCAGACCAGGATCCACGCGGAGGACACCGTCGTTTTCACCCGGGAGGGAGAGACCGGTCTGCGCATCCTGAAGATTGCCGGAGGAGAAGAGCACGAGTATCCGATCTCGGGCATTGAGTTCAAAGTCTATTCGGTCCCGGAATCCGAGACCGGAACAGGCGAGGTGCCGACTGCCGCGGAGATCGGACGCATCGCCGTTGAAGCAAACCTCGCCGGCGCAATGACGACCGACAACAGCGGATACGCCTACATGGATCTGCCGTATGGCACGTACATGCTCGTCGAGCAGCCGAACGAAAAGGTCGTCGCGCCTTCGGATCCCGTTTATTTCACTCTTCCCTACGCTATGAAAAAGGACGGAACGGTCATTGTCGCGGACGTCGCCGAAATCGTCGTCGAAAACACGCGGGAGGATTTCGAGACCGACGCGGTCGAGCTCAGCGTTTACAAGCAGTTCGACGACTGGGGAAAAGCCGATTCCTTCCGCTTCAGACTCGATCCCGTTACGGAAGGAGCGCCGATGCCGCTCCGCGACACCGCCACGGCCACCAAAAACAAGCCTCTTGCGGTGTTCGGGAAGATAACTTTCGACGCGGGCTGCTTCGACACGGGCGACCCGGATTCAAACGTGCGGGTGTACCGGTACACGATCACGGAGATCGACGATCACGTGCCCGGCGTGACCTACGACACGAAACCGTATCCAGTCACCGTTACGGTAACGAAAACCGTCCGCATAGATACCGAGCAGAACGTCCGGATCACCGAGATCAGCTCCGACATAGACTACGGCGGCATGGATTCCCTTATTATAACCAACACATATTCAAGCGAACCCGGCTCCGCGGTCATTAAGATCACGAAAGAGCTCGAAGGTCGCGAATGGGAAGACGGCGACGAGTTCATATTCGACATTGCCGCCGTCACCGAAGGCGCTCCGATGCCCGGAACAACCTTTGCTATCGCGACCAGAGAAAACAGAGTTGCGTATTTCGGCATTATAAGATACACAGAGCCGGGAGTTTACGTCTACACAGTCACCGAGCGCGAGGGCAATATCCCGGGAGTGACGTACGACACAGTGCCGCGGACCGTCACCGTAACCGTAACTGACGTGAATTCGCAGCTTGTCGCCGAAGTCGATTACGACGGAGATTCCGAGCTGACCGTCATCAACGCCCGTACGTGGGACATACTTGCGGCCGCTCTGACTGCCGCCGCGCTGTCCGGTGCCGCGGCTGCGGGACTTGCTTCCGTCCGGCGCAGAAGCTACGGCAGATCCGAAACCGGAAAAACATAACAGCCTGCCAGAAACATGGCCGGATTTCCTCCGGACCATGTTTTTGTTTTATTCCCGATTCGGAATCTCGTTCCGCCGGGCAGGTATTTTCCGGCGTTTCCGAAGAAACCCGCAGATATGTCCGCCTGCACCCGAAACTTTTCCCCGGAAATCTTTGTAAAAAGGTTGACAACGTAAACAATTTGTGATATAATATATCCGCAAATAAAAAAGAGGTGATTAGAATGGCCAAAGTATCGACTCAGGTTCGAATAGATTCGAATATTAAGAACTCCGCAAACGAACTGTTTGCTTCGCTCGGCATTGATATGTCCACGGCAATAAACATATTCCTTCATCAGTGCATTCTGTGTGACGGCCTTCCGTTCCCGGTCGAAAAGCCAAGGTATTCGCAGGAACTTCGCGAGGCGGTTGATGAAGCGCACAGAATAGCACATGACCCTAATGTAAAAGGATACAGCAGCATGGAAGAACTGAGATCGGCTCTTCTGTCAGACGATGCAGACTGATGTATATTGTTAAATTTACAACTAAATTCAAGAAAAGATACAAAACGCTTGTCAAGCGCGGCTATGACATGTCTCTGATAGATAAAGTCATAGACGTTCTTCGCGAGGGCAGAAGCCTTGACGGGAAATACAAGGATCACATTCTTTCAGGGGATTATGCCGGTTGCCACGAATGCCACATTAAGCCTGACTGGCTGCTTGTATACTCGTTTTTTGACGACGTTCTTGTCCTTACTCTGATTGACACTGGAACTCATTCGGACATATTCGGCTGAAAACATACCGCAGTCCCCGGCTGCGGTTTTTTCATGTTGTCTTCAGAAAAAATCAGTGAACCGTAAAAGAAGGACCGACATCAGTCTCGCTGATCTGTCAAATCGGGAGAAACGCTTCTTTCGGAAACCGCTTCAGCCCAAGCATTTTCCGCTCTTTACGTTCCTCTTTCTTTTTCGCCGGAATACAGCGCAAGGAAAATCTCCGCCGGACGGACAGACATCTTTTTTCTGAAACAGCACTCTTTCCGGATCGGCTCCGCCAAGGCATCGGGGACGCTTTTTTCGTCAGCCCGACTGCCGGGAAATGCAGTACTGCGGCCTCTGTCTTTCTGCCCGCACCGCGGCCCTGAAAAAATTTCCGCGATTCATTGAAAAAACGGAGAAAAAATGGTATAATATATATAAACCGTAACGCGTTTTTCAAACCGGTATCATGACCGGAGAATATTACGACAGGAGACAGAAGAAACGATGACAGATATTGCCCGCCGAGACGACTGGAAAACTGAACCTATGCCCGAACGGCACGAGACTTTCGTGCTCGAAAGATCATTAAGCGACAAGGAAATGGACGCGCTCCGCCGCGGCAACGTCCCGCGGGAGATGGAGGACAAGTGGTTCTGGTATATGGAGGGGGATACTCTCTTCGCGCACCGCAGCTGGACCGGATTCTGCATCTACCGCACCGATTTTGCGGAGGACGGCAAACACCTCGTGACAGTCAACCGCGACCCGGAACAGTACAAATGCACAAGTATAGACGAGGACGTCCGGTCCTTAAACAAACTCCTGGACTGGTGGACGCGTTCCCCGTACGATCACTACGGGCAGTGGCTGTCTGAAACCTGCGACGCCCTGAAAAAAGCCGGCAAAGTCTGAAGCGCGAAAAGAGACCGCGCGATCCTCTTCCCGGCACTGCAGCGCGTCTCCGCGCGGGCGCTGCGGGTCCCCGGCAAAAAGTCCTGGTTTGCCTTAGCCGCCCGGATTCCGGGCGAGAAGATCGGGGCCGGCACGGAAGGCACGGCGGAGATTATAAACCTGAAAAA
>JAFZTO010000066.1 GCA_017618795.1 Clostridia bacterium
AGCGGATTACGCCGTTGACGTTTATCCGCACTACGGCTCTGACGTGGAGCAGACGGTACGGGCCGGGTATGATATACGGCACGGGCTCATCGGACCAGGCGTATACGCAAGCCACGGGTACGAAAGAAGTCATTATGACGGTGTTGAAAACACGCTGAAGGTTCTTGAGGGTTATCTGAATTTATAACGAAAAAGTCCCCGCGCGGGGACTTTTTCTGTTGACAAACCGGGAAAAAAATGATATAATATTTGTCAGGCACCCGTGGTGGAACTGGCAGACACGCAAGATTTAGGATCTTGTACTTCGGTGTGTGGGTTCAAATCCCACCGGGTGTACCAGACGTTGATGACGGGATTTTTTCCAGCTGGTCAGGCAGGAAAAAGCCCGTTTTTTTATTTTTTTCGACTCTTCCCTTGCTTTTTGGAAAAAAAAGTGGTATAATGTAAGAAAAGTAAGAAATGTCGGAGGCATAAATGGAAGAAAACAATAAGTACAGATTCATTGTGAGCGTTAAGGTCGGGCCAAAAGGGCAGATCACGATCCCGTCCCAGGCGCGGGAAATGTTCAATATAAAAGTCGGCGACACGCTCATGATCCTGGGAGACATATCGCGCGGGCTTGCTATACTCAAGGATGACGCGTTTTATAATCTTATGGACGGGAGGCATGAAAATGACGGCAATTAAAACATTAAATCTGACCAAAAAATACAGGGATACCGTAGCGGTGGACAACCTGAATCTTGAAATAAAGGAAGGCGAACTTTTTTCACTGCTCGGCGTCAACGGAGCCGGCAAGACAACGACGGTAAAGATGCTTTCCACCTTAACGCGCCCAACATCCGGAGACGCGTGGGTTTGCGGTTTCAGCATAAACGGTCAGGATGAAAAAATCAGGGAGATAGCCGATATTTCCATGCAGGAAACGGCAATCGCCCGCAAACTGACCGTAGAGGAAAACATACATTTCTACGCAAGACTTTCCGGCCTTTCGGCGCAGGAAACCAGAAAAACAGCAAAAAGCCTATACAACGCTTTCGGGCTGGACCGGGTTGCAGGGAAGCAGGCCTCAAAGCTTTCGGGAGGTTGGCAGAGGAAGCTGTCCATCGCGCTTTCACTTGTCAGCAGGCCGAAGGTACTCTTTCTCGACGAACCGACGCTCGGCCTTGACGTTATTGCACGACGCGAACTGTGGAAGACAATTGCAGAGCTGAAATCCGAAATGACGATAATTCTCACGACCCATTATATGGAAGAAGCCGAAGCGCTGTCGGACAGGATCGGCATTATGAAAGACGGAAAACTGCTGTTTGCTGACACAAAAGAAGCGCTCTTCACGCGCACAGGCAAAAGTAGCGTTGAGGACGCATTCATTGAAACGGTAACGGGAGGAGAAAAAAATGCGTAAGTCAATATCACGTATTCTGATACTTTGCGGAAGAAATCTGAAAGAAATTATGCGTGATCCTCTTTCGCTGATTCTCACAATTCTTATGCCAATGTTCATGGAAATACTGTTTTATCTCATATTTCATAACCTGACGGAACAGTTTGAAATGAAATACCTCGCTCCGGGAATCACCGTTTTTTCACAGGCGTTCCTGACGCTATTTACCGGTCTGCTCATCGCGATGGACAGAAGCACGTCATTCCTGACGAGAATGTATGTATCTAAGGCAAAATCCCACGAATTCATAATTGCCTACGCGCTTGCCGTGCTTCCCGTCGCCTTTTTCCAGTCAGTATTATTTTTTACGGTCGGCGCGTTATTCGATTTTTCGCTTTTAAGCATAAGGATCATTCCAGCAGTAATGCTCTGCTTGCTGACTGCGACGTTCTTTATAGCCGCCGGAATACTGCTCGGATGCCTGTGCAGCGAAAAGTCCATAGGCGGCGTATCGTCTGTAATTATCGCCGGACAGTCGATTCTTTCGGGCATGTGGTTCCCTCTTGAAGGCATAAGTTCCGGTATGCTTGCATTTATGAGAGCCCTCCCGTTCAGGAACGCGACCCTGCTGATACAGAACACCGCTAACGGATTTGAAGATTTTTCCTCCGATTTTCTGATTCCACTGCTTATTATTCTGGCTTACACGGCAGTCTTATTTTTCGCTGCGATATTCGTTTTCAAAACAAAAATGAAAGAAAAATGATACGAAAGGGGCAACAGCCAAGCTGTTGCCCCTTTCGTATCATTAGGATAATCATTCGACAAATCCAGGTTTGTTCAGGCCGTTTTTTGCGGCATGCCGGAATTTGTCAGTGCGACAATTCATAAAACAATGTGTCAAGTTTGCTCGCTTCCTCATAGGACATTTTGTACCACGAGCTGTCATCAGTCCGTATGAACATGTTTCCGAAGTGATATATTGTAAGATTGCTTCCATCATCATACTCCAACACAATTACCCATGTCATACCCGTATATTCGCTAGGATTTTCCGAATAATCACTTTTTAAAGTCAATTTAGAGATATAATCAATCACAGATTGGACGGCGTCTCCACGAAATGAATAGTTGTACCCTTCGGGGAGCGATGATACAGAAATTTTATGCACTGTACCGTTTTTCAAAAGAATGCCTCCTTTTTCGGCAACGCCGGAACAAGCGGTTAAAGCAAACAAACAAATCAACATCATAGTTATTGCCATTATTCTTGTCATTCTATCTTCCTCCGCAAAGACAGTTTTCGTGATCAATTTTTGTTTTTACTTCGATTGTTTGCCGTCTCAAGAAAACGGCGTAGCATATCATTCCCAATCAGTTGTTCGTGAAGACGATCGGGAAAATTGCCTGCAAACTGTTCCATCGAACATCCAACATAGAAATCCTTAGGAAGTTCTTTCGCGTACTCACCGCCGCCATAGCTGCCGGCAGAGCTTCCGGGCGTATAACAATCGTAATGAATATTCGAGCTGCCTTTTGTATGGAAGCGCAGAGTTATGATATCGTGCTCGTGCGCCATCTCTATATCATCATCTGCGAGATGTATGTCGCAATGAAGGAATTTCAGCCCTTTTTCCTGCGCAAACTCTTCAGCGAAAGTGTTGTACTCGCCGCGTATCAGGACTTTGTTTCTACGCAGCCTTTTATCGAGCTCCGTCGAAGTGGCAACCGATTTCACGGTCCTGCTCAGAATAAGACAGACGATTTTCGGAAAAGACTCAAGATACCCTTCTCCAAGGCCTGTTACACCTTCTTTTTCGTTCAGGGTGTCATATTCGTCCCGCCAGTTTTCTCCCGATGTCGGCCACGCCTCGGCGTCTTCTCTACAGAGATCCCCCCTCCTTCCACTTCAAGCAGCCCGCTGTAATGATTTATGTAGACTGTTTTTTCATTGTGTTTGGAAAAGTACATATTATCATTTTTCCTTTCCTAAAGCGTTTCCGACGCCGTGCATTACACGCACCGAAACAATCATTTTTTCTTCTTTTTTCTCTGCAGTTTCCGGGCAGCCTTGTTCATCGTCTCGTTGGCTTCCTCGTCCCAGACCATTCTCTCGGGGCCGAGAGTGCCGTACATGGTGTTCTCAAAAGAATACGTCATCATCGCGGTCTTTATCAGTCTTTCGTTGTCGGTATCGTCGGCAAACGTGCCGAGTCGGCTATATATATCCTGCGTGATCTCGTAGTCGTACTGCTCGCGCCCCTCGCGGCTGGTATACATTATCTCCGCAAAGTAACGGTTCGTATCAGGATCAAAGAACGCCGTCCAGTTGTTCCCTCTTTTTTCGTTTTTCATATTGTGCCTCCGCTACCGGTTAATTCTAACGATAATCCGATTACCAAGCATATTTCTACATTCTAATGTGTTTAAATTCTCCTTAAGGGTTTCTTTATTAATCATTATTTCCCGAAATAACGCAGTTCTGGCAGAATCTGACCGTATCCATTGCGTCACGGGCGTATTTGTCGGCGCCTATCTTCGCGGCATATTCTTCGTTCAGAACCGCTCCCCCGACCACAATCCTGCACCACGGCGCCTTCTGTCGGATAAGCTTTATAGTTTCCTCCATGGAGCGAACGGTGGTCGTCATCAGAGCGCTTAAACCACAGAATGAAGCCTTCTTCTTCACGACCTCATCTGCTATTCTCTCCGGCGTAACATCCTTTCCGAGGTCAATGACATCAAATCCGTAATTGTCCAGCAGAAGCTTTACTATGTTTTTTCCGATATCGTGGATATCTCCGAGAACGGTTGCTATTACGAAAACCGCTGTTTTTGTGCGCTTCTCCCCGTTTTTACGGTACTTTTCCTCAACTTTCATGAAAACAGCCGAGGCCGCCTCGGCGCTCATAAGCAGCTGCGGAAGGTAGAGCGTACCCTTTTCATAACCCTCCCCGACGAAATTGAGCGCCGGCATAACGTATTCGTTTATTACGTCAAGAGGCGGCACGTTGTCAAGCATCTCGGAGGCAAGTCTTTCCGCCGTTTCTCTGGCGCCGGACACGATCGCCTTTTTTAGATCGGTTATCTCAACGTTTCCCAACCGTACGCTTTCATTGCCGTATGAGGAAATATAACCTCCGAAATCCGCATCGAGCCCGTTCAGAGCGCGGAACGAACGGAAAGCTTTCATTACTGCGTCGGAACATGGATTAATTATAGCTGCACTCAAGCCCCTGTCAAGCGCCTGAATCAGAAACGCGCTGTTCAGATTATCACGTTCCGGCAGGCCGAATGACACGTTTGAGATGCCGAGAACGGTTCTGTATCCTCTTCTGTTCAGCTCTTCGGCGGCATCGAGCGTAACGCTCGCAGCCTCCGGTGAAGCAGTGACCGTCATGGTCAAAGTATCGAAAATCAGATTTTTCGGGCTGAGCCCGTAACTTACGGCGCAGTCCTTTATTTTTTCCGCAATTTCAACCCTTCCATGCGCGGTTTCCGGTATTCCGTTTTCATCAAGCGTAAGGCAAACGACGAGACCTCCATATTTTTTCACAAGCGGAAAAACGGCGTCCATACGCTCCTTTTTTCCGTCAACCGAGTTTACAACCGCCTTGCCGTTGTATACGCGGAGTGACTTTTCCATTGCCAGCGGGTCAGAAGTGTCAATCTGAAGCGGCAGATCGGTCACTGTCTGCAGTTCCGAAATGATTTCGGGCAGCAGCGCGCTCTCGTCAACGTCAGGAAGTCCGGCGTTTACGTCGAGTATGTGTGCCCCGCAATCCTGCTGGGCAACCGCCTCTTCGAGAATATATCCGATATTTCCCATGCGGAGCGCCTCTCTGATTTTCGGTTTTCCCGTCGGATTGATACGTTCGCCGACTACAATAGGGCCTTTCCCCAAAAATACCGACTTTGTCCCTGAGGCGACGACCGTATCCTGCTTAACTTTGACAACGGGAGGGGAGTATTTCCCCGCAAGTCCGGAAACAGCGTTAATATACTCGGGAGTCGTACCGCAACATCCTCCGACGGCGGAAACGCCGATATCGAGCGCTTTTTTCATCGATTCGGAAAAATCGCGCACAGAGAGGCCGTACACGGTTTTGCCGTCTTCAATGCGGGGCAGTCCTGCATTTGGTTTGAACAGAACCGGAACCGACGAAAGAGAGATATATTTTTTCAGAACTGGGAATAAAGCTTCAGGGCCTGAAGAGCAGTTAACTCCGATTACGTCCGCGCCCATACCCTCTAGGACTGCTACAACCGTCTCCGGCGAACTCCCGGTCATCAACTTGCCGTTGTCAGAATATGCGTTTGAAACAAAAACCGGCAGATCGCAGGACTCCTTCGCCGCAAGAAGGGCCGCCTTTGTTTCGTACAGGTCATTCATTGTTTCGATAAAAATAAAATCGGCCCCGCAATGCGCGCCTGATGATATAACCAACGAAAAAGCGGCGACCGCCTCTTCAAAATCAAGGTCTCCGAGCGGCCTCAGCAATCTGCCGGTCGGTCCCACGTCAAGGCCTATGAATTTTTCCTGCCGGCCTCGCGAGAGCATGGCGGCTTTTTTCGCGTTGCGCATCGCCGCCACGACAAGTCCTTCAGTTTCATCCTTGCTGTATTTCAGAGGATTCACGCCAAATGTATTGGCCAGAACGGCATTAGCCCCGGCGTCAAAATACATACGGTGAAGATTAACCATATGCTCCGGATAACTGATATTCCATGCTTCGGTGCTCTGCCCCGGCTTCAGGTCTGATTCCTGTAAAACGGTTCCCGTAGCACCGTCGAAAACAAGTATTTTTTGCTTAATAAATTCAAGAATGTTCAATGCGGTTCACTCCGTTCTGCTTTTAACGCCGCACAGGGCGGTTACGGATTTTGAGGGAGACATAAGCATGGATTCGCTGAGCGTGATCCCGGCAAGTCTCGAGGCGTCAAGGACGGAAAGAAAAATTTTCTGCGAAAAAATGTCAAGATCGCCGTAACCGGGGCTGAAGCGTGTGGTCAGGGTCGCCTCCGCGCCAATATCCAAACAGAATCTGTCACA
>JAFZTO010000067.1 GCA_017618795.1 Clostridia bacterium
ACAGGCAGAGCGTCACCCCGTTTTCAGCGCATTTTTCGACGTATGAGCGTATTTTCTCCGACGCTTTTCCAAGCGGCGAATTATACGAACCGCATCTCAAAGCCGTGACTTCCGAACCGTCGAATCCGGCCCATCTGAAGGGCCCGTCGGGAAGATGAATAAACTCTTCGTACGGGCGCATAAAAATGTAACTGTCGAAGCCGCATTTCTTCAGAATCTGGACAAGACCTCTGCTGTGTCCGAACGGATCGAAATTGATCGCCGTCCGCGGAACGGAACTGAATTTTTTAGAAAAATAGTCTCTTCCGTACAGTATCGACCGGATTATTCCTTCGCCGGAAGGGAGATTGCAGTCCGGCTGGAGGTACCAGCCGCCCATGATATGCCATTTTCCCGCGCCGACAAGCCGCTGAATACGTGAAAAGAGCTCGGGCTCGTATTCCTCGATCCATTCGTAAAGTTCCGCTTCGTTGTGACAGAAAACAAAGCCGTCAAACTCCTCGCAGAAATCAGCCGCGCACCTGAATGTGGAAATTGCTGCAGCCGCTCCTTCTTCCCATTCCCACTGCCATACGGGATCGATGTGTGCGTTAGCGATAAGATGAATTTTTTTCATAAAAATACCTCGATGGTTTTTTCTGTTTTTAATGACACAGCGATAAAATAAGAAATTAAAATGTGGAACCCAGGTACCAGACAACCAGTACTGTTCCGATATTTATCATCAGTCCTACAATGGAAAGGATAAGGCAAAGCAATGAATGCCTCTCGCGCTTTTTTACAACTCCGATAATTATTCCGAATATATTCAAGGCGGGCGAGAAAAGCCAGGGTGACAGCCCAAGAAATATAATCCATGCTGGAACTTCTGAATATCCATGGATCGCTATCCAGGTGAAAGCCAACTTCATAGCAAAGAATGCTGTTACGCAGAAAAGGACAAACGGCAGTATAATTCCCAATAATCCTGTTATCAGGAGGAGTTTTTCGGTATTTGAATTATAGGGAAAGTTGTTTTCGCTTTTATTCATTTTTTTCTCCTATTGAATCTGGTGGACGGAAGCCCGGGAGACCACCCGGCGTTATTCCATCCCCATCCCTGATTTGAATACGTATATGTTTGATTTCGTCTTGCCTTAATGTTTGCATTTGACGGATTTCTTTTTGTTTCTTTACTTTGAAGTTCTTCATAAAATGACAGCGGTTTTAAGGGCGGTTATTTTTTTCCATTCATTAAAGTTAATTTTCCGTCACAGTCAATTATACACTTTAAGTCAAACTTTGGTGAAATGAATGCGATTTTAAGAAATTCAATCTTCTCGCATTTTGAAACCAGCATGCCGTCTTTTCTGTAAAATGGAATCTGAAAAAGTATGTATAATGCCACGGCTGTCTTATCAAACCCAAAGAACCATTTTTCGTGCCCGAATAATATTAATGCATCCGGGAAGGCTGAGTTGAGTTCGTTGTATCTGGCACGAGATTTTTGTTTGCATATTCGGGACTTAGTTTTTCAGGAATAAATTTGTCCTTTCGTAACAGTTTGTTGATTATGTTTAGTTTGAATGAAATTATATATTGACGTTAGGACATATTTCCATGATATCACATGATGATGCCCGCGAGCATTGGCGCAAAAGCGTTATTTTCAACGCCGGATTAAAACAACTTGTAGCTCAGCGCTATTGAATAATTGTGAATATACACGAATCTGGGCGAAAGCGTTTTCCGATTTAAACTCCCTGACCGTTAATCAGAACGTACAGTGACAGGAGAAACATAAAAATGAAGAAGAGGGCTTCAATTACTCCTAAAACGATCCAGATTATCGCGCTTTTCGGCGCGCCGGCCCGGACGGAATGTATCATAAGCCCCGAGCCGATGGCTGAAAAGATCAGGCACGGGATCGGCGACAAAAAGAAAGATGTAAGCCAAATGGAAACTGAAATATAATATATTATGCTTCCAGGGTCGTTCGGTCCGGGAAACAGGTGCAAACATGCTTCGCAAAGCCACATAAGCGCCAGGGAAGAAGCTGGGACGATCAGGAATATTTTCGCGAACTTACAGATGGAGCTGTCGTCGGCCTGCATATCGGTTTTCTTCTTCATCGTGAATCACCTTTATGAAATCATTGTCATTCCGTGCGTTATCAGCCATTCACCTAGAATGTAGGTCAGCATGACTGTAAAGTTGAGCATGTTGTGTTTTGCATCTTTTTTGCCGAAGCACAGGAAAAACAGCGTGCAGTCGGAAACAAAGAACAGTACCGCGCCGGCATACACGGCAATTGCGCCGGTGCTTAAAACAGACATGAGCTGCATGAGCGCAAACACGTTCATTGCTCCGTTGCAGATAAGATAAAGAAACAGAGGAACGCGCATCCACCTTTGAACGCTGTTTCTGATAACGTATATTACCGTTCCCGCGGCGATACAATAAACGGCTGATACGGGTATAATGGCTGTGGGGCTGAATCCCCCGGGGCTGATCTGCGGAAGATACGCCGGGATAAAAAGAGCGTGCGCAGCGGTGAAGGCAATTCCTCCGGCAACAAACCACCCGTTTCCGCGAGGCATCAGCAGAACGTCTCCAATCCAGCTGAAGAGGAGCGCCGCGACAAGGGACGCGTTCGGCGACGGGAGTGAACCAAGCACGTAATATGCCGCAAGCAGTGGCATCAGTGCCGGTTTTGTAAATGAACAGAGCCTGTCCTTTCCGCGAATACATCCGTAAAGATGAAAGGCGGAGACTGTTAGGAACAAAAACAGGAATACGTATCGAATCATGGATTATTCCTCAAGCAGAGCTTCCGTTTTGACCGCCATGCCGTCCGGATATAAACCGACACGTCCGACGGCAAAGAATTTACCATCCGGGCCGCAGAGCCTTACCAGTTCGTTCTCTTTGTATTCGTCGCGGTCTATTCCGAGCTTTTCCAGGTATATTTCGCATCCGTTACGGCAGAGACGGTTGTAAAAACCGGGAAGAACGACGGCGCGAATGTCTTCAAACAGCGTTTCGGTCGGGATTAACAGCTCGTTAAGCTCCTGTTCTCCGGCTTCAAGCACTTTGTCAAGCGGATGACACAAGGAAACGTCAAATTTCCCCTGGGCGGTGCGGCGGAGGGCGGACATAGTGCCGAGACTGCCGGCCGCTTTGGCTATATCCTCGCAGAGCGTGCGTATATACGTTCCTTTGGAGCAGGTCACGTGCAGGATGACCACGTCCGGAGATTCAGTTTTTTCTGCGCTCAGCGACAGTATTTTTACATGGCGCGGTTCTACATGAATTATCTCGCCTCTGCGGGCCGCGTCGCAGAGTTTGACCCCGCCGCGCTTTATGGCAGAGTATGCGGGTGGCGTCTGAGTTATATTTCCCGTGAAGGCCGGAATGACGGAAAGTATATCGCCAAACGGCGGGATATGGTCCGTCTGCTCCGTTACGTTTCCGGTCACGTCTCCTGTGTCCGTGGAATATCCTAGACGCATGGAGGCTGTGTAGGTTTTGCTTTCCGCCGAAGCGTAACGCGAGGCTTTTACCGCTCTTCCGACAAGCACGCACATTACGCCCGTGGCCATCGGATCAAGCGTTCCGGTGTGTCCGACCTGGCGTATTCCGGCCTTTTTCCGTATCAGTGCGACGACGTCGTGAGAGGTCATGCCAGACGGTTTGTCGATGAGAATCAGCGGCATTTCTTTTTTCTCCCAGAGGCGATTTTTTCGCCGATTTTCAAACCGGTTGCCGCGATTACGGTGAACGCCGACAAATATGCAATGACGTCCCCTATCACTGAATAAAGCGTAGTCGATGAATTAAGGGTTATTTCGCCGCTTGCGTAACCGTCCGTCAGCGGGCCGAGCAAACCGACCTCTCTGCCGTGCCTGTCGATTACGACGGAAACGCCGGTGTTTGCCGCCCGGACGACCGGTTTCCCGTTTTCGATCGCCCTCAGAACAGACTGATTTTTATGTTCGTAAACGCCGGCTGATTTGCCGTACCACGAGTCGTTGGTGGAAATTAGCAGGACCTGAGCCCCGTCGCGGGCGGATTCGCGGGCGAGCGACGGATATATGGAGTCG
>JAFZTO010000068.1 GCA_017618795.1 Clostridia bacterium
CGGCCCTGCAAGAAAGGCGACGCAGGTCGAACTTTCGTTCACCGACGCGCGCACGCTAGGGCTTAAGGACGTCCCCGTAAGGGAGAGCGGAGACGTAGCCGGCACACCCGGAATCAAACTAGTCGGTCCGGCCGGAGAGGTCGACCTTGACCAGGGCGTTATCATAGCCAAGCGCCACATACACATGACGCCTGAGGACGCCGCTGCCGCCGGAGTTAAGGACAAGGACATTGTTTCACTCGTTATAAACAGTTGCGGCCGTTCGGCGATACTCGGCGACGTAGTCATCAGAGTCAGCGCTTCGTTTGCCACCGCCGCGCACATCGACACCGACGAGGCCAACGCCACCGCCGCGTTCGGCGAGTGCTACGGCGAGATATTCAGATAAGACAAAAACGAAAACCGTCCGCGTTGCTGTGACAATAGCGCAGACGGTTTTTTTGTTTGAAACAGTCACACTATTCGGACGATTCCGGCGTTTTTTTATCTGGGTTTGCAGACAGATGCATTTTTTTCCACGGAATAAAACATGCGATGCACAACAGAACGCCGGAGACAGAGAGTGCGATCCAGCTTATGACCGTACCGGTCCAGCCTGATTTTTCGGCAATGAGCGCAAAACCGTATGTAGCCGCAGCGCTCCCGACGTATGTGCCGAAATTGATAAGTCCCGCAACAAACGAGATGTTGCCGAAGACTCTGAAGCGCGCGGGTATAAAGCAAGTGCATATCATGTTGACGGCGTGCATGCACCCCACGAGGAGCGCGAGAACGAGAACCGACAGCGCAGCGCACAGAAAATAGGCAAATACGCCCGCATTCCCGTCAGGGGAGACAAGTCTTACGGCAAGCAGCGCGGCTGAGCAGACAACCGAGGCAATAAAGAAGCATGCGCAGCAGAGTATCTCGTTTTTTTTCAGCTTTCCGAACACGGCTGAGGCTGCCGAGTAGCTCAGAATTGCGAAAACCGGCAGAATCACGCCGGAGAGGATGGATATCGCGGTACTGAGACCGAACGTTGAAGAAATGTACGACGGGATCCACGTATCGACACCGTCACGGAGCGCCCCCTGTGCGGCAATCATCAGCACGAGGAGCGCAAAAAGAAGGATGACCGCTCCGCCCCGCATTTTCTCGGGGCCGTTTCCGGGCACGTTTTCTTCATTTTTCCCGCCGACGGTCCGCACCTCCGCTTCCGTGCAGGGGATTGCCGCATATTTTCTTTCAAACGAGCCTGTGGCAATAAACACCGACACGGCTCCGGCAAGTCCCACGGCTGCGCTTATGAAGAAAACCGATTTCCATCCGCCGCAGAGCGAAATGATCGGCGGGCAGACGAGATAAAGAACTATAACTGCAATGTTGGAGCCCCAGAGCACCTTGACCGCCGAGCGCCTGTAGTCGTTTTCCTCAAGAAAATTTGACAGAGTTTTTACGATGGGCGGCCATATCAGTGCCTGTCCGAAACCGTTGACGCACCAGATCACGGTCATGTACGCGACGTCTGTGTTAAGCGGCAGAAGTATGTTCAAGGCCGATGACAGGACCAGACCGCCCGAGATCAGGAATTTGGGTTCGATCCTGTCGCCGAGCCATCCGCTGATCAGTTGGCCTATTCCGTAAGTGATGAACATCCCGGTCAGGGCTGCGGCGGCCATGTCCATTTTCATGCCTTCCGACTCGACGATCGCGGATATGACCGTCTTATAGTTGAGTCTTGTTGTGTAGCTGCAGAAATATGCCCAGGAGAAAAGCAGGGTTATAAGAACTTTGTCTTTTTTGGATTCTATGTACCTGAAGCGTACCGCTTTGTTATGCTTTGCGGTGTTTTCTTCCTGCGCTTTCATATGAAGCCGTATCCTATAGTGTCCGCACGGTGGCTGTCGCTGCTCTGTATGAGTCTGCCGCCGCGGGAAATAATGTATTCGCGGATCTTCGGTGAAGGGTAGGGGGTGGTTCTGTATCCGCGTGTGATCGCTCCGTAGTTGATCTCGAACGGAACGCCGTATTTCAGAAGACTGTCGGCGGCGGATTTCCACGCCGCTGTGTAACGGGGATTGCTCTCGTCGAAGAGCGGAGTTTTTTCGTTGAACTTGGTCAGAAGATCGAAATGTCCGATAATATCGGCGCCGGTCTTCCTTTTCACATCCGCGACAAGCCGGTAATATTCCTCCGCCAGAGCGTAAATGTCCCCTCCGAAATATTTCGCGCAGGCGGCAAGGGTCGTTTCGGCGCTCGAGTCGACCTCGAACGACTCGTCTCCGACAAATATGTTGTGAACGGAGCCTATTATGTAATCGTATCCCTCGGCCGGACGCGCGGCGAAATAATCCTGTTCGACGCCGCACAGTATGTTTATCTTTGCCCTGTATTTTTCCTTCAGGCGGGAAATTTCCGCCTTGTATCCGTCCTCGTCCGTCATGCAGTACCCTATGTTGCGTTCCATGTACGAGTGGTCGGAGAAGCCGATGGTATCAAGGCCGAGCGAAATGGCGGACAGCACCATTTCCTCGGGTGTGTTTTCTCCGTCGCTGAAGGTCGAATGAACATGAAGATCACACTTCATGTCATTTTCTCCTGTTTGATCTTTTTGTCGATCACGTGTCGCGCCCCAAGCTCGTTTCTGACGTCGTCAAGACTGATTCCGGCTTCTACCATCAGCACCATTACGTGATAGCAGAGATCGGATATTTCGTAAATCGTGTCCTTTTTGTCCTGGGCCTTGGCGGCTATAATGACCTCGGTGGATTCCTCGCCTATTTTCTTCAGTATCTTGTCAAGTCCCTTGTCAAAAAGATACGAGGTGTACGAGCCTTCTTTTTTGTCGGTTTTGCGTCCGCGTATAAGTTCCATAAGCCCTTCGAATGAAAAATCCGTGTCTGTCTCATCTGTCTTGCCGGAGGGAAGAACCGGATTTTCAAAGCAGCTTTCGGTGCCGAGGTGGCAGGCCGGTCCGTCGGGGATCACTTCGACAAGCAGCGTGTCCATGTCGCAGTCGGCGGTCACCGAGACGATGTGCTGGTAATTTCCGCTGGTCTCGCCCTTCAGCCACAGTTCGCCTCGCGAGCGGCTGTAAAAGCAGGTGAGTTTTTTCTCGAGTGATATTTCGAGGCTCTGACGGTTCATGTACGCGAGCATGAGCACCTTTTTTGCCTCGGAATTAACCACTATCGCGGGGATAAGCCCCTTTTCGTCAAACTTCAACTGGTCAATGTTCATATCTGTTTCCCCTTCAAATTCTTGCCTCTATCCCGTTTTTTAGCATTACCTTCTTCAGTTCGGATATTTCGATTTCTCCGAAATGGAAGATCGACGCTGCAAGTCCTGCGTCTACTCCCGGAACTCTTTTGAAAAGCTCGATAAAATCCGCCGCGCATCCCGCCCCTCCCGACGCGATCACCGGCACGGTTACGGCTGCGCAGACCTTTTCAAGTAGTTCAAGGTCGAACCCTTTTTTTACTCCGTCGGTGTCAATGGAATTGACGACCACCTCGCCGGCCCCTTCGCTGACGCATTTTTTTATCCAGCCAATGGCTTCCATGCCGGTGTCGTACCGTCCTCCGTGAGAGAAAACGTGGAAGCTGCCGTCAACTCTTTTCACGTCGGCGGACAGGACGACGCACTGGTTACCGTATATTTTTGCTGCCTGTGCCACAAGAGCGGGGTTGCGTATTGCTCCGGAATTTATGCTGACCTTGTCGGCACCGCATGACAGTACCCGCTCGAAGTCCGATATCGTGTTTATTCCGCCTCCGACCGTCAGCGGGATAAAGACACGGGATGCGGTTTCGGTCAGAATGTCCGTGAAGAGCCGTCTGTTTTCGGCAGACGCAGTGATGTCGTAAAAAACCAGCTCGTCTGCTCCGCAGCTGCTGTAATGCTCCGCGAGCGCAACGGGCGATGAGACGTCGCGCAGCCCCTTGAAATTTATGCCCTTAACCACCTTTCCGTCCTTTACGTCGAGGCAGGGTATTATTCTTTTCGTTATCATTCTGCGATCTTTATTGCCTCCGCAAGAGAAACGGCGCCGGTATAGTATGCCTTTCCGATTATTGCCCCGTAAAGTCCGAGGGCACTGAGAGATTTAACGTCATCGAGAGAACTAATTCCTCCCGAGGCTATGATGTCAAAGCCGAATTTTTCGGAAAGGGAACCGTACAGTTCTCTGTTGGAGCCTTTCATCGCGCCGTCTCGCGAGATGTCGGTGCAGATGACCGTGCGCACGCCGATGCTCTGTATTTCACGGCAGAAGCCGTAAAGATCGACGCCGGTGTCCTCTTCCCAGCCGGAGGCGGCGACAATTCCGTTTCTCACGTCGACGCTCACTGCGATCCGGTCGCCGAAAAGCCTTACGGCGTCGCGCAGAATATCCGTGTTTTTTACGGCGGATGTACCGAAAATGACCCTATCGATGCCGCTTTCTATGTATTTTTCCGCGGTCTCGGGAGTTCTTATTCCTCC
>JAFZTO010000069.1 GCA_017618795.1 Clostridia bacterium
CCCACAGATTGTTATCAAAATAAGTGTATGCCGGTATCAAAAGAAGATTATAGTTCTTAAGTTTGCCTGTAGAATCATTTTTGTCAATAACCAGATAGTCATAACAAATTCCAGATTTCATAAGGGCAGTGGCGGCTTGCCTTGCATAATCGGTCTTAAACGTATGAAGCTGATTGCTGGAATTAAAGAAATACATGGGAATTGAAAAAACGCTGCTTTCCGCTGAGTATAGCACGGCGGCTTGCGAAGCGGATTCTGTCATAAATACATCAGGGTTTTCAAACGCATAGTTGAACATGCGATTGCCTATATCAATCGATTCGGTGGTATAAGTGACTCTTCCGATTGATGCGAAACCCTCGGCAAGATTAACCTTGTAGCGGTAATCGGGATGTATTTGGGACGCGTTGTTATAAATTCCGTAAAGGCTGGAAAAGCCCAGTCCTTCCGCAAGCGCATACATGTGCAAAGTTGATTCGACACCGTTGTATAGACCGTGGAATTCAGTTGACGGTATTTCCCAGGCGCCGTACAGCGCTTCAAGAGCAAAACTGTACAGATTCGCGTTCTGATTCATGCTTATTTTGAAATCAGGATTGATTTTGCGTGCTTTCGCAGCAGTAGCCTGCAGAAAATCAGTGATTGATTTAATTTTCCAGCGGAAAAATGCTCTGCCGGCTTCACTTTTGAAGTCAATGGAAGCAGTTGGAAGCTTCTCTGTTCGTCCCAGAGTTTCCAAGCAGTATGATTCCCACTTTTCCTTGCAGTTATTGCACTGACAGAAGTACCCTGCGGCTGCGTAAGGATGGAAATCATACTGGACACAGGTAAATCCCGCTTCTGCCATAGTAGCCATGTTTTCGGTTTGCCATGACGTCCATTCGGGAGAGTTGACGCAAGCAATGAAGGATCCGCTGTTCCAAGCTGTTGAATATGCATAATTCCCGCCAGGGAGGACGGCGGCCAGCCGGTCCACGGTATATCCCATTTCTGAAGCCATATTCGAAGTAAACTGTACAGTGTCCTCAAAACCAATAATTGCTATTCCGTTTTTTTTGCTTTCCTGCAGTTCGTATTTCATTTTATCCGTCAGTTCACAAAGACGGGCCGGAGTCGGATTTCCTGTAACATTGCTGCCGTCTTCGTTTTTTGCCTGATACAGAACGCAAAGAATATTTGCGTGAACACGTTTTGCTTCTATCCAGTTCCATTCGCACGTGCCTCCACCGAATTCATCGGGTCTTGATGGAGTAGATCCGTGCCAGTCTAACCAATAAAGAGGCAGACCGCTTACCAGTATGTCTTTTTTTTCAATGAAGGTGTCTTCAGTTTCGGCTGTTGAAACAGACTCGGAATAATGTGATAAATTGGAGCAAGAAAAACAAAAGCAGGTTAATATAAGAATAAGTAAAAAATTAAAAATAGATGTTTTTTTGAGTTTCACGGCTATAACTTTTTTTGCCAAGGCAGTAGGATATTATTTACAATAAGGGCAGGTACTGATGCCGGTAAAAACTTCGACATCACTCAAATTATAATAATTATACCATCATTCGATGCCGTATTCAATAGACTATTTCCGAAAATGAAAGTAAAATGGTGTAGAAAATGTTTATTCAGGTGCATATTTATCATTATGGCAGGGGAAAAACGACAGCATTTGATAATCAGGAGTTAAAAAAACTATTTTTCGAGCTATTTTTATGTAAAAAAGTGAAAACACCTTTACAAATCACTTAAAAAGTGGTAAAATATTATGGTAAAATTCTGAATGACTGAAAAGGAAGGTGAGCGGAATGGATTCTGGCGGCAGTGACGGCGGCGCGCGACGATATGACCGTACCGAATATATTTCCCGCTCTTTTCCGGGGTCTTTTTAGGTTTTTACCGAGGTCGTCGGACGTGCGGGTGTTCCGCGCGTTTTCTTTTTTGAACGGTACGTGTTTTTTCCTTACTATTCCATTTGTTGCGGAGGATTAAATCATGGATCAGCGCATGACCCTTAATGTTGAGGAAGCGGCGGAACTTGCCGATTCCAAAAGATTTTATGAACTCAGAAAAATGCTTTCCGAGGCTGAGGCGGCAGATATTGCCCTTTTGTTTGACGAAATCCCGGAGGAACTCTATCCGCCGGTGTTCCGTATTCTTCCGAAGGAACTTGCGGCGGAGGTTTTTGTTGAGCTCGACCCTGATACTCAGGAGTTTCTGATAACGAAATTCAGCGACAACGAGCTTCGCGGGATACTTGACGAGCTGTATCTTGACGATACGGTCGACATTATCGAGGAGATGCCTGCGATCGTGGTCACAAGAATACTTTCAAATACGGCGCCCGAAAACAGGGCGACAATAAACCAGCTTCTTGCATATCCGGAGGACAGCGTCGGCTCCATAATGACGGTCGAGTTCGTCAATCTTAGCAAAAAACTGACGGTGACGCAGGCGCTTGAGCATATACGTAAGGTAGGCATCGAAAAGGAAACCGTCTACACCTGCTACGTTACCGAAAACAGAAAGCTTGTCGGTACGGTCTCAGTGCTTAACCTGCTTGTTGCCGCATCCGACGCGGTCATCGGGGATATAATGACGACGAACGTGGTATCCGTCGGGACGCTCGAGGACAGGAGCGTCGCGGCGGAGCTCATCAAAAAATATGACTTTCTTGCTCTTCCGGTGGTCGACAAGGAAAACAGGATCGTCGGCATCGTCACAGTCGACGACGCCATCGACGTTATGCAGGCGGAGGACGATGAGGATATCGCCATAATGGCGGCCGTTACGCCGGACGACACACCGTATATAAAAACCCCGGTGTGGAAAATATGGCTTAACCGTATACCGTGGCTGCTGCTGCTTATGATTTCGGCGACATTTACGGGAATCATAATTTCTTCGTTCGAAAACGCGCTGAGCGCCATGGTCGTGCTGACTGCCTTTATCCCCATGCTCATGGATACGGGCGGTAACGCCGGTTCGCAGGCTTCCGTGACCGTTATCCGCGGTATTTCCTTGAATGAAATAGAATTCAAGGATCTGTTCAGGGTTATATGGAAGGAGATACGCGTTTCATCTTTGTGCGCTATTGCCCTTTCTGTGGCTACGTTCGGCAAAATCATGCTCGTCGACCGTCTGATAATGCATAATACGGACGTTACCGTTCCCGTTGCACTTGCCGTCTGCCTTACGCTTGCGCTTACCGTTATATGCGCAAAGCTCATAGGGTGTTCGCTTCCTCTGCTTGCCAAAAAGCTTGGATTCGATCCCGCCGTTATGGCCTCGCCGTTCATAACCACGATAGTCGACGCCGTGTCGCTTCTGCTTTATTTCGCTCTGGCGACCGCTCTTCTCGGACTGTAGCATGAAAATCAGCAGATTTATCGTCGGCTCGCTGGGAACGAACTGCTATCTCGTATCGTGCGATGACGGATGCGACGCGGTTCTGATAGACCCGGGCGCAGAGGCCGAAAGAATACTTGCCTCGGCTTCAGCAAAGCATTTGAACATAAAGGCGGTTGCCCTGACGCACGGGCATTTCGATCATATAATGGCCGTAAACGAGGTAATCGCGGCAACCGGAGCTGAGCTTTTCGTACATCGCGACGACAGCGAAATGATAAGAAATCCCGAGCTGAACGTTTCAGCCAGATTTCGCGAACCTTACGCTGTCGATGCAGAAATAAAAAAGGAACTGTGCGACGGGGACGTAATTTCAGTCGGTTCGCTGGAACTGACTGTGATTCACACTCCGGGGCACACGCCCGGCTCCGTATGCTTTGTCTGCGGCGACACGATTTTTACCGGCGACACCGTTTTTCGCGGAGGGATAGGCAGATACGATCTGCCCGGTGGCGATTACAATCTGCTGATGAAATCCGTCGAAAAGCTGAACAGGCTGAACGGCGACTACAGACTTTTGCCGGGGCATGATTCGCCGTCAACTCTTTCTTATGAAAGAGAGACGAGCATATATTTCAACTGATACAAAAAAGGAAAGCAGAAATGGATTTCAAACGTCTTGCCGAACTTCTTTTCCCCGACGTCACGGAAACGCCTGAGGAACTGGAAAATAAATATCCTCCGCGCAATCTGCCGGAGGGCGCAAAGGTCACCAGATTTGCACCGAGCCCGACAGGGTTTATTCATCTCGGCGGCATATACGGAGCTATGATAGATGAAAGGCTTGCCCATCAGTCAGGAGGCGTCTTTTATCTGCGGATCGAGGACACCGATGCAAAGCGCGAAGTCGAGGGAGCTGCTGAGCAGCTCATAAGCGTTCTTGCCGAGTACGGTCTGAATTTCGACGAGGGTGCGGCGATAGGCGAAGACGGGAAAATAACCGATCTCGGTGATTACGGTCCATACAAGCAAAGTCAGCGCGGTTTCATATATCGCGTCTACGCAAAAAAACTTGTAGAAGAAGGGAAGGCCTATCCCGTTTTTACAACCGAAGAAGAGTTTGATGAGCTTGCTTCGGCCGACAAAAAGGCAGAGGTCAAATCTAAGGTCTGGACCGACGACGCCAACGCGGAACAGAAGGACGCTCAGGCAAGGCAGAGGGAGTTTACTCTTGAAGAAGTGCAGAGCCGTCTGCTGAACGGGGACAGGTTTGTCCTCCGGATACTTTCCGACGGCGACGGCGAGAAGAAGGTAAGGACAACCGACCTTGTAAGGGGCAGCCTTGAATTTCCCGAAAACGACGAAGATTTTGTGCTTCTCAAATCCGACGGCATCCCGACGTATCATTTTGCGCACGCGGTGGACGACCATCTCATGGGGACGAGCCACGTTGTGCGGGGCGAAGAGTGGCTTCCGAGCCTGCCGAAGCATATTCAGCTGTTCAGATATCTCGGCTTTAAGCCTCCGAAATATCTGCACACCGCGCAGATCATGAAGCTTGACGAGAACGGCAACAAGAAAAAGCTTTCAAAGCGCGATCTCGGCCTTGATATGACCGATTACAAAAGAAACGGATACGCCCCTCTCTGCGTATGCGAATATATAATGACGCTTCTGAACTCGAGCTACGACGAGTGGAGAATGCAGAATCCCGAAAAGCCGTATACGGACTTTCCGTTCACTATTAAAAAAATGTCAAGTTCGGGGTGTCTGCTCGATTTGCCGAAGCTCGGCGACGTGTCCAAAAACGTTATCTCGCGCTGGGATGCCGACAGGGTCTATTCGGAGCTTACCGAATGGGCGAAAGAATATCAGAAGGATTTTTATGACGTTCTGACCGCAGACCCGGAAAAGGCCAAGGCTATACTGTCGATCGGGCGCGGAGGCAAAAAGCCGCGCAAGGATATCGCGACGTGGCGCGACGTTATGCCGTACTGCGGATTCTTCTATAACGAGTTCTTCAAAATTGAAGACAGCTATCCGGAGGAGTTTGATAAAAGCGATATCAGATCGGCGCTCCGTATGTTCCTCGACGGGTATGACGAGGGCGACGATTCGGCCGTGTGGTTCGACAAAATAAAGGACGTTGCGGCCCGCCTGGGATATGCGGCCGACATGAAGGAATACCGTTCGGCTCCGGAATCCTTCCGGGGAAGCGTCGCGGATATATCAATGTTTATCCGAGTTGCGGTTACAGGGAAAATGAACTCTCCGGATCTGTACACGGTTATGCAGATCCTCGGACGGGAAGAGGTTTTTGCACGGATCAACCGGATGATTGATAATCTTTGATTTTTGGGGAATATATGGAAGAAAATTTCAGAACCGACAGTAATTTTATACATGAAATAATCGACGCGGATCTTGCCGCCGGCGTAAACGACACCGTGCATACAAGATTTCCTCCGGAGCCGAACGGCTACCTGCATATCGGATCGGCAAAGGCGATCTATATCAATTATTCAACCGCGAAGAAATACGGGGGTAAATTCAATCTCCGGTATGACGACACAAATCCGGCCAAGGAGGACACCGAGTACGTCGATTCGATATACGAGGACCTGACATGGCTCGGAGCGTACCCCGACGGCGGCGTTTTTTACGGGTCGGACTACTTTGACAAATGCTATGAGTTTGCCGTTCAGCTTATAAAGGACGGCAAGGCATACGTCTGCGATCTGACTGCCGAGCAGATGCGTGAGTTCCGCGGAACGCTGACCGAGCCGGGAATAAATTCTCCCTACCGCG
>JAFZTO010000070.1 GCA_017618795.1 Clostridia bacterium
AAGCCCGCCTTCAAACAAATCATGCGGGTGACAAAAAGCAGACGTCTTATGTACGGGAGTAACAAAGCAGGTCTGATATTCAATGCTGCAAAGGCAAGTGACTGTCTCCATTTCTGTTCTCCCTTCCTCAAACGTTGTTGCAATACTAATATATAATACATAATTCCTTGTTTGTCAAGAATTTTTTTTCAGGTCTTTAGATTTTTTGCATTATTTTAGTTCTGCGGGCATTCAGCTATTATTGCAAAACTCAAAAAAAGTTCTGCTGACTGTTACAGTCAGGCGCTTTAAAGAATCTCCTTTAATAATCCGCAAAAACCGATGACGACAAAAATAAGGCCGAAAAAGCATTCAAGGCATTTTATTTCACCAGCGGAGACGGTCCTGACTCTTCCAACCGCACGCCCTTTTATTTCCTCATAGTAAATTTGCTGCCTTTTGCCGTTCCCCCATCCGAATTTCTCCGTGACTGAGTAAACTATAATAATGGCACCGCCGGCAAGACTGCATATGAAAACAGCAGGTCTGAATCGGGCAATAGTTGGAGTATTTCGTGCTGTTTTTTGCTGTGCAGTTTATTCAACTGAATGACCGGCGGCAGTCTCAAAAATAAATCGACCGACAGAATAAAAACTGTCGGCCTGTTTAATCATGTTGTTGTTTCTTATTTCCTTTTACCTATAGTTCTTCTCGCTCTTCCTTTTTTTACGGGGAAGAAGCGTGCAACGGCGCTTCTGTTGATTGTCCTTACGGGCGAGGAAACAGCTTCAGGTGCAAGCGGACCTGCATTAATACCGGTAGTGGTTTCTTCGGTAATATCACCGTCGTTTTCCTGTTCCGGGTTCTCGGATTCCCTCGGCTGCCCCGCAATCTCTTCCGATTCGGCTTCGACCCTCGCGGCTACAGCCGCGGCGCTTACGGTGTCGTTCTCGGCTTCTCTGAACAGCTCGTCTATGTCAAGTTCATCGTTAAAATCGGAAAACACCTGAGTCTCGCCGAGTTTATCGGCAAATGTCGGACGTCGTTTGTCGGCGTTTTCCATTATTTCTTTAGCGCGCTGTCTTTTGAAGCTTACGACGGCAAGCGCAACAAGCGCCACAATGAGCAGGAGAACAAGCAGCACCTCGATAAGCGGCAGAAAGTCGAATTCTTTTCTAACGACGTTCCTGTCTTCTGTCTCCGGAGGAGTTTGCTCGGTTGTAACCGGGATCGCAGAATAGATGAACAGTACAGCTACGTTGTCGCCGTTTATCTGGCCGCTGACGCTTATTCTGTCAGGTATAAATCCGTCGAATGACGGGGCTGAAACGGTGTACCTCGCTTTGTCGGTTGCGAGGTAGAAATAGTCGTCTATAACAAGTTCTCCTGTGTTATAGCAGCACCGTATGTCTATCTCGTACGGATCCGTGAGGTCTGCGTTTGAAAAAATAAGTGTTTCGAGCGTGTTTGCCGTATAAACAAAATAGCCGTTTTCTACCGTGCTGGCAACAGCTTCTATATTGCCTGCGGCGTTTCTTGAATAGAGATTGACTGTCAGGGGATTAACATTTGACGGCATCGGAATACGTATCTCCGCTTCTCCGTCGAGGATGACCTCCGCGCCGTCGGCAGTGAGCACGGGGCAGCATACGATTACATATTCTCCCGGAGCTACAAACAGGTTAGGCTCAAGCGTATCCGCAATTCTCGTAAAGCTGAACGCAAGGTTGCCTACGTCGGAGCCGACAATACTGATGCTTGCTCCGGTTTGTTCGTCATAAACGGTTATTATACCGTCGACACGGAAGCGAATACCGTTTTCCACGGCGTAATTCTGCGCTAACGATCCGTCTGCGCCTCTGATGAGGAATCCCTCGACAACGTTTCCCGATGCAGTGAAGCCAAAAGAGTTGGATCCAATATATTCAACATCTGCCGGAACATACACGGAGGTTATCGACGTCCCTCTGTATGCGTTTTCTCCTATAGATTTTACCGTTGCCGGAAACGAGACAGAACCGAGATTGGTGTTCTCAAAGGCGGAATCGCCAACCGCTTCTATGCGTGAAGGAAGTGCTATGCTTTCAAGCGCTGTACCGTAGAAGGCGTATGCACCGATGCTGGTAATGCTGTTTGAAAGCGAGGCGGAATAGAGCGATGAATAATTCTCGCACAGGTGCGGTGAAATGGAGCTTACTCCGTTTATTGAGACTGAGCGGACGTATTCACGGAAAACGTACCATGGTGCCTCATCAGCGCTTTCAAATTCGGGCATTTCGCCGCTGCCGCTTATAGAGAGAAGGCCGGAGCCGGTTTTGAACGACCATTTGATCTCATCGTTCAGCATTCCGCTTCCTGAGGTTACGTTGCCTGTTGACACAAATGCGAATTCATTCTTTTCGGCGTAATAACGGGCGACGGAAGGAGATGGAGCGTAAATTGTGAGGATTCCTTCAACATATTTCTGATAATACTCGCCGTCGGGGCCTTGAGGATTGCAGTCGTATCCGATCGAATAATCGGCGATCCTGTTTATATTCTGTGTAAGAGTTACCGAGACGAGGGCCGGACAATTTGTCAGCGAACGGTGGGATATTTCCGCAACGGTGTCGTTAATGATAACCGATTTAAGGCTGAGACAGCCATCGAATATTCCCTCGGGAAGGACGTAAAGCGACGAATTGAAGTTGACCGATACAAGTCCGCTGCCGGAAAATGCATATGTGCCTATTTCCGTTATGCTGCCTCCGAAAGGAAAGGAAGTGAGCGATATGCACCCATAAAATGCTTTTTCACCCACAGAAACGACGCCCGGGCAGGAAATGGAGCTAAGCGCCAGACAGTTTTCGAAACAGGAGGCTGGTATCGCCGTCACCGTCTGCGGCATGGAAATGCTTTTTAAAGAACTGCCGGAAAAGGCGCCGTTACCGAGTTCAGTTAGCGAAGAAAACGTTACGGTATCAAGCTCCTTCAGATTCGAAAACGCGTTTTCCCCGATCGAAATGACTTTTTGCAGCATAACGTTTACAAGCGGCGCACATCCGGTAAACGCATTGCGCCCGATAGAAGTCAGAGTGTCTGCCGCCTCAACTGAAGATATGGAATTATCTGCAGCAAAGGCAAAATCGCCGATATGGGTGACGCCGTTGCCTATCCTTACGGACGTTATGACAATTCCGTCCTTTTCGACGTAATATTCAGCCCACGGTGCTTCACTTCCGTCCTGAAAGTCTGGCATCGGCCCCTGCCCGTCTATGGAGAGTATGCCGTTTGTGGTGATGTTCCATATCAGTTCACCTACGGAACCGTGAGGCGTTTCGGGTTCGGGTGTGGCAAAATCGAATATGTTTTGGGAGGCATATGTTTCCGCTGCAGTGCCGTGCTCCGAGATTATAAGCATTTCTTTTACAGGTACATATTCTCCGTTTTCAAGCATAAATCCCACAGCGTGTTCGCCGATTTCGGTCACGCAGGCGGGTATTTCAACCGTGTGGAATCTGAAGCCGACAAACGCGTCCGCGCTTACAGAGGTTATCCCGTCGGATATGACGAGCCTGCCGACAGTTCCTGCGTACTCGGCCCACGGAGTTCCGTTTTCGTAGGTCTTCATTTTTCCTTCGCCGTACAGCGTGATCGTGTCATTCTCAACTGTGAATGAGACGTTGTCCGGCTCAACTGGCTCCGGCACCGTCTCCGTGGCAGGCACCTCGGTTTCGGTTTCTGCTGCAGTATCTGTAACCGGCTCGGTGTCCTCTACGGTTTCGGTGATTGTCTGGGCGGTTTCCTCCGAGAGACAGGTGAGCGGGAGTATTATTGCGCAGACCGCAACAATTGCGGCGCAGATCTTATTTTTCCAGTTTTTCATCTATCTATCTCCGCGAAAAGCTTTTTTAACGATAATATTATACACCAAATTCCGCGATTTGTCAAGTCCCCTGTATGTTGGGATGCAAAAGCATGTTTTAAATTTTTTTAACATATTTATGTTGATTTTTCGGACAAAATAATGTATAATATTATATTATGCTGATTCCACGCAAGAGCATTATCGGAGGGCAGGTCATGGGAACATTCATACCAGATGGCTATAGGTCTGTTTTAACTCCCAGACAGACGCAGATTGCAATAAAAAAAATCAAGGACTTTTTTCAGCGCGATCTTGCTGTCCAGCTTGACCTGACACGCGTCTCCGCTCCTTTGTTTGTAACAAAGGCATCCGGGCTTAATGACAATCTGAACGGCTGGGAACGGCCCGTTTCCTTTTCGGTAGGCGGTGTTGAGAGCGATTGCGAGATAGTCCACTCGCTCGCTAAATGGAAGAGAAACGCGCTTAAGGAATACGGCTTTGACAGAAATGAAGGCCTGTATACCGATATGAATGCAATACGCCGTGATGAGATAACGGACAACGTTCATTCGGTATTCGTTGATCAGTGGGACTGGGAGCGCATTATTTCCCGCGAGGAGCGCAGCGTCGACACATTGAAATCTGTCGTTAAAAAGATTTATTCGGCTCTCCGGCACACGGAAAAATACATAGCCGACGATTACGCTTTTGCCAGGCGCCTCCTTCCTGAACATATTGTTTTTGTGACTACTCAGGAACTTGAGGACAGATACCCCGATAAAACGCCTAAAGAAAGGGAATATCTGGCGGCCAGGGAATACGGCGCGTGTTTTATTATGGGAATAGGCGGCGTGCTTAAATCGGGCAAGCCGCACGACGGCCGCGCTCCGGACTATGACGACTGGAGCCTGAACGGCGATATTATCGTCTACTACGAGCTGCTTGACATTGCGCTTGAGCTTTCGTCGATGGGAATCAGAGTGGACGAAACGGCGCTTAAACGTCAGCTTGAAATCGCCGGATGTCCTGAAAGGGCCGAATTGCCGTTCCACCGCTCACTGCTGAACGGCGAACTTCCGTATACCATCGGCGGAGGAATAGGCCAGTCGAGAATCTGCATGTTCTTTCTTCACAAAGCGCACATTGGAGAGGTACAGAGTTCCGTTTGGGATAGTGAAACGGTTAGAGTATGCGAAGAAAACGGAGTTAAACTGCTCTGATGGGTATAATAAAGGCGCTTTTTCTCGATATGGACGATACCATCCTTGATTTCGAAAGATCGGAGAGGGAATCGGTTTCTTTTGTGATGCGTTCGTTCGGGGTTGAACCGACTGAAAGAAACGTCCGGCTTTATCACGAAATAAACGCCAGACAATGGAGACTGCTTGAAAAAGGCGTTTATACGCGCGACGAGATACTCACTCGCAGATTCAGGCTTTTTTTCGACAAACTGAATGTTAAGGCCGATATTTTCTCAGTGCAGTCGCTATATGAAAGCACGCTTGCAGTAAGCGCGTATGTTATGGACGGTGCGCAGGATTTTCTTGAACGTGCTGCAGGAAAATACAGACTTTTTCTTGCCTCAAACGGTACCGAATACGTGCAGAGAAGGCGGATAGATCTGTCCGGTATAGGCCGCTTTTTCGAGAATATTTTCATATCCGGAGAAATAGGCTTCAACAAGCCCGCGCCCGAGTTTTTCAGTATCGCGCTGCAAAAATGCGGCGGACTTGAGGCGGAGGAATGCGTGATGATCGGTGATTCGCTGACTTCCGATATTCTCGGTGGGCGCAACGCGGGGATGAAAACAGTCTATTTTAACCGAAACCCCGGAAGCGCGAGAAATCTGCCGGCAGTACCGGATGTTTCTGTGAACAACCTGCTGCAGATAGACGGCGCGCTTGAATATATTGAAATTTTATGCGCTCAGGAGGCGTAAAGTGTGCTTTAAAAAGAAAACGGGCGACAGGCAGGATATTCCGCAGGTCTGCGAGTTCTGCGAGTTCGCGATCATAATCAACGATGAGGAGAACGTTCTCTGTGGCAAAAGAGGAATCGTGCTTCGCGGCGGCAAATGCCGTAAGTTCATATACGACCCGCTGAAAAGAGAACCGAGGACGCTTCCTCCGATTCCCAAGCTGTCAGAGGACGATATGCTCTGACTAAATAATTCAAAACGTGAGTTCGTGACCTTCCTCACGGATGTTAATACATCAGAATAAAACTAAAGGAGTGCGTGCCTTTGCACGCCCGTGCCATGCACGGAAATCAGAAAATGGAAAACAAAAAAACACTGCGCTATATGGCGCTTGCGGCAATCATCGCAGCGATGTACGTGGCTCTGACCGGCCTGTCTGCGCTGCTTGGACTCGACAAGGGAGTCATCCAGTTCAGAATTTCCGAGGCTCTCACTGTCCTGCCATTCATCTGCGCTCCGGCAATCCCCGGAGTGGCAATCGGCTGCTTTCTTGCCAGTTTGATTTTCGGTGCAATACCCGTCGACTTTGTTTTCGGGGCGCTTACGACCCTTATTGCCGCTTTTATTACCGGAATAATCGGAAGGAAGTTGCCGGAGGCAAAATGGCTCGCATGCTTCCCGCCGATTGTTTTAAACACGATTGTTATTCCGTTCATACTGAAATACGCTTATCATTTTGACGGGACGGTAATGTTCTTTATGCTTACCGTTTTTGTTGGGGAGTTCGTATGCGCGGGCATAGTCGGCACCCTTCTTCTTTACGGTCTGCCGAAAAAAATAACTGAAATGCTTCAGAACTTGGATAAGCAGTAAAAATGAAATCAGTGGTCCTTGACGGCTTCGGAGTAAATCCGGGCGATCTCAGTTGGGATTTCCTCGACAAATACGGGGAAAAGAGAATATACGACGTCAGTCCGCAGGAGCTGGTTACCGAAAGACTTGAAGGAGCGGAAATCGTTCTTACAAACCGCATGCGCATCGGCGAAAAAGAACTCGACGCGTGCGCCAGTATAAAATTTGTCACTGCGCTCGGTACCGGTTACGACATGATAGACGTTGACGCATGCCGCAAAAGGGGCGTCATCGTCTGTAACGTACCTGCTTATTCAACGCCGTCGGTCGCGCAGCACGCTTTTTCGCTACTGCTTTCGCTTGTAAGCGACGTCCCAGCCTGGAGACAGTCTGTAAGAAACGGCAGCTGGACCGGCCGCCCTGGTTTTGAGTATCAGAATATACGTTTTACCGAGCTTTCCGGAAAAACAGCCGGCATTTACGGTTGCGGTACCATAGGGAGGGCGATGGGAAAAATATGCGGTTCCTTCGGTATGCGCGTTCTTGGTTTCAGAAGGTCGATGCCGGAAT
>JAFZTO010000071.1 GCA_017618795.1 Clostridia bacterium
AACAGTCAAACCCTTCAAAATCGTAACCTTGCGCCTTAAGTTTAGAGAGGAGTTCAAATGAAAGATATAGAGGTCATCGAGCCGTCAATCGGTTCAAGAACAATAATTGCAAGCGAGTACCTTCTGCTTGACAGCGATGTTATAAACGGCGGGGGGACTGACGAGACTATGAAAATACAGACATTGCTCGACAAGGCTGTTGAATGGGGTGGATTACACTTATATATGGACGGAGCCACGCTCGTTTCGGACTGTCTGAAAGTTCATTCCAACACTGTTATCGAGTGCCCGACCGCTGATTGCGGATTTTTCCTCAAGAGCGGCTCCGATACATCGCTTATCTGCAATGCCGACGCAGACAGAAAAATCATCCGTAACAGAAATATAACGCTTCAGGGCGGCACATACAACTTCAACAGTCCCGGCCAGAACCGATATAAAGGTTATGATCCGAATGGAATTATGGAACTGGACCCGCGCTTTTTCGCCTACGAATGGACTCACGGAATGAGGTTTTTCGGGATCGAAAATCTGAACATCCGTGATGTGGTTATGTTGAATCAGAGGACATATGCAGCTCTTTTCTGCAACTGGAAGCACATCAACATTGAAAACGTCGACATTCCGCTTCCCGACAACCAGTATGCACAGAATCAGGACGGGCTCCACTTTTTCGGCCCCGGCGAATGGCTGAACATTCGCAACCTGTCCGGGGTGTCCGGGGATGACATCATCGCGCTTACACCTGACGAGAACGACCTTGTATCAAGCATCACGGACGTTGTCATCGACGGACTGTATTTGCGCAATGCCGATCAGGCCGTGCGGCTGCTCTCGCGCCGTCAGGGAAGACTGGACCGCATTGTGATACGTAACGTGCACGGGACGTATAAAAGCTGCGGTTTCTTCATCAACCCATGGTTTGGAGAAGATACCGGCAACGTTGGGAGCATTGTATTTGAGAATATCCATCTGCAGCCCACGTATCATAAATACTCCGCCTACTCCACTCCGTTTCTGTTCCGAATCGGAGGTTATATAGAAAGCATAACGCTGAAAAACATAAAAAGCATAAATCAGGCCGACAGCCGGCCTCTCATTGAGGTCACAAACGTTTATTCGCGCTGGGATTTCAACCACAAATTCGTTCATGTCAAAAATTTAAGCATCGACGGTCTTGAAGTTGTAAACGTTAAGGGATGCCAGGAAAAAACCGCATACATTACAGTTGATTCGGAGGTGGAGAACCTCAGCATCCGCAATGTTACGGTTACCCGAGCCGAAAAAAACCGCGACGTTCTGCTGCAACTGAAGGAAGGAGCCAGAATCGGCGTGCTTGATCTCAGCCATATAATCACGGAGAATATAGGCGGGGTCGTAGAGCAGGAAAACGGTGTTTCGGTCGAAATCTGTCTTGAGGATGCAGTGGTCGTCGACCGCAGGAAGGCCACCGCATTTACAGATCAAACCGACTGACTCCCAGGAAACACTTGCTTCGTGACTTTATTCTTAAGCATTCCGTTAAAAGGAAGGCAACGTCGTTATATAGGCGGCGGGACCGGCGGGCAGCGGACGGCACCGAAACCATCGAGGTTTAATTATTCCATAAATATGGAGACAGAAAGATATGAAAAGAGCGGATAGCATCGTGCTGGCCGGGCAATCAAACGCCGTGGGGTACAGCAAGGTGAATTGCCTTCCGAAGCACTTTCCCGCAGAGCGGATACAAAAGTGGCGCGACGGATACGAAAACGTCAAAATCAACTATTTTTCGCATTATAAAAGAAGCAACGGATTTGTTCCGACCACTCTCGGGTGCACCATGCTCGAAGATGAAACGCTCGGCCCCGAGGTCGGAATGGCGGAGGCACTCAATGAAAAATATCCCGGCAGGGATTTTTTCATCGTAAAGTTTGCCTTCGGAGGCGTGAATCTGAACCACGATTTCCTGTCTCCCTCGGGAGAGGAAAACGGCGCACCGCATACCGGCGGGGAAGTTTTTTCGCACGATTACAGCAAGGGGGCTCCCGCTCAGGCCGGCTGGTGCTGGAACGAGCTGGTAAAAATACTGTCGGAGAGCATCGCATCGCTTGAAAGCGAGGGATATGCTCCCGCGGTTAGGGCGTTTTGCTGGGTTCAGGGCGAAAGCGATGCAGTTTACGAGGAACCGACGGCGAAGTACCTGTGCCATTACGACGCATTTCTGCACGATCTCAAAGCGCGCTTTGCCGGATATATGGACGGCTGTAAATTCATCGACGCCGGCATCAGCATCTTTTGGGAGAGATACATGCGGATCAATGAGATCAAGCGCAGCTATGCGGCCGGGCACGCTGACTGCGCGTATATCGACACGATAGACGCCGGGATCGTCACGACGAAAGAACCGTACGACGCTCCGGATCTGGGCCACTACGATTCCGACTGCGAGATCCGGCTCGGACGCCTGTTTGCGGACGCGATGGGCGATCTCTGACGCGGCGGCACTTGATAAAATGATATTTATGCGGCCGGCGCGCCGATCCGGGCATGTTCTCGGATATAAACGCTGCGTTTCCGGCCGCACAAGGGCAAAAAGAGTCCATCTGCGAAGTCAGAGGACTTTTTTTGTGCAGGAAACGTTTTTATGCTCAAATACAAGGCAGGTTTGAATAGGAAGTGTTTTTTTTCGCAATACCGCGGTTTTTAATAATTTGCGGGTGATTTAATTGAGGATGCGTGACTGCGAATATTACAAATCTGTGAATTATGCCATAAAAATCATTCAGCCTATTGACAAAAAGGAAAAAATCGGCTATAATAGTTAGCATATGCTAACCAACATTGTATTTACGTTGAACAGGAGAGTCGTTCTCCTGATTTTTGAGGCATTGGCTAGTCGCGGTTGTAGTAAGAATAAGATGGATAGACACGAAGAAATAAAAGCATCGTATAAATCGCTCGGCAAAGGGTTTGCCAATATGTACGACGGGATCATCACCCGCTCTACTTTGCTTGGGAAACTGATGGACAGCCTGATCTGGGGACTGAAAGCGGATAACGCGGCAAAGTGGATCAACGACGCTCTGTCACCGATACCGGATGATTTCTCAAGTAAACTCCTTGAGGTGCCGGTCGGCACGGGCGTTCTGACGGTGCCGGTGTATAAGAATATGAAAGACGCGGAGATCACCTGTCTTGACTATTCGGCCGATATGATGAAAAACGCCGAAAACAGAGCGAACGTGCTCGGTGTAAAAAACGTTTCCTTTGTGCAGGGCGACGTTGGGGCGCTTCCGTTCGAGGATGAAAGCTTTGATATCGTGCTGTCGCTCAACGGCTTTCACGCTTTCCCGGACAAAATCGCGGCGTACAGAGAGACGTACCGCGTTTTGAAAAAAGGCGGGATATTCTGCGGATGCTTCTATATAGCGGAAGAATTCAAGCGTACCGACTGGTTTGTGAAGCATATGTACGTGCCTAAGGGCTTTTTCACCCCGCCTTTTGAAACGAAAGGCAGTCTGGAAGAAAGGCTTACCGGATTATATTCCGAAATAGCGGTTTCGACCGTTCAAGCGGAAGGAATCTTTCGGTGTGTAAAATGAGGAAAAGAACGCAAGGGGAAAAGCATTTGTTTTGTAACGGGCGTTCCCGGCGCCGGCAAAACGCTGGTCGGTCTTGACGTCGCGATAAAACAGACGTATCAGGGCAACGATGAACCGGTCAAAGACGAAGGCGCCGTATATCTGTCCGGCAACGGCCCGCTTGTAGCAGTGCTTACCGAAGCGCTTGCCCAGGACAACTATAAGAAAAGCCAGGAGAAGAAAGAAAAAAAGAAACTGTCCGACTCCCGTCGTGAAGTCAGCAAATCTATCCAGATTATTCACAGATACCGTGATAATATGCTCGCTAAAATCAAGAACCCGGTTGAAAACGGTGTCCTTGAGATAGATCCGGAGAAAGCAGTCAAAATGGCGGAGTCCGGTTTCGGAGAAGTGGAGCACGTCGCCATTTTCGACGAAGCGCAGCGGTCATGGACGCACAAAAGGCTTGCCGATTACCTGAAAAGAGGCGGAACATACGGTAACAAGTTGAAAGTGCCGAACTTCCCTGTTTCTGAAGCGGCGTTCTTGATCTGGTCGCTCGATCAGCGTGAAGACTGGGCAACGATAGTTTGCCTTGTCGGAGGCGGTCAGGAAATCAACACAGGCGAAGCCGGCATTTCCGAATGGATCAAGGCGATAAATGAGCATTTTCCATATTGGAAGGTGTATATCTCTCCCAAATTGACCGACGCCGAGTATGCCGAAGGGAAAGTAAACGAGCTGCTGAAGGATAATCAAAACGTAACCTATTCGGACGATTTGCACCTGGCGGTATCTCTCCGTTCATACAGAGCCGATCTAAACATCGATTTTATGGATTTATATAAGAGCGTTGATCGCTTTATCAGAGATGCCTATTCTTCTTCCGAGGGCGTTTCTGAATACATACGCCAAATGGAGTACGACTTCCTCGATGGCAAACAT
>JAFZTO010000072.1 GCA_017618795.1 Clostridia bacterium
AGTTGTTGTTTGACAATCATGTGTATTTCATTTTTCTATAAAAAGTCAGGTTTCCGGACGAAGATTATGAAGCATACGGAAAACTGAAATATCGTGCATCGGATTTATTATCTTTTTATTACAGCAAAGATATTTTACCGGATTATTTGGGGTGCAAAAAGGACCAGCGATTCTTACGAAATATTGTAGTTATTATTTGTTTTTTTGATTAAAAAAAGAGGCGAAGAAATGTTTTTAAAAAACGAACTTAAGTTAATTAATGTCCCGGATATCTGGCCGGATGAAAAACAGAGCTGGGAAAGCCGCCGTTCGGAGATCGTTGACATTTTTCAGAGCGAAATGTTCGGATATCTTCCGGAGGCTCCCGAAGAAATCTCTTTTGAAAATATCCGCAGAGGAGATGAGCACGCCTTCTGCGGCGGAAAGGTCAATTTTCTGTCGGTCCGTATAAATACAAAAGTCAACGGAAAAGATTTCTCATTTCCGATGTACGCGGCGATTCCCAAAGGGAAAAAAGATCTCCCGTTTTTTATTCATATCAGCTTCAAAAGCGACAGGCCGACCTTTGACTCGGTCCATATGCACGAACCGCCAATCGAAGAAATAACTGACAACGGTTTTGCCATATTTTGGTTCGGATATGAGGACGTGACGTCTGACAACATGGATTTTTCGGACGGGCTGGCGGGCATTCTTTATGACGGCAGAGAAAGAAGGGGCAGCGATCCCGGGAAAATCGCCATGTGGTCGTGGGCAGCGTCCCGTGTGATGGATTTCTGTCAGACGCTCGATTGCCTTGATTTCTCCCGTTCCGCCGTTATCGGGCATTCGCGCCTCGGGAAAACCGCTCTTTTTACCGGATTGACGGACGAGCGGATTCAGTTTGTGCTCTCAAACGGCTCCGGGTTCGCCGGCGCCGCGCTTTCCCGAAACCATACCGAGGAACACCGGGTCAGCGTGCAGTTTTGTGTCAACAACCACGGAATGTGGTTTTGCGAAAACTACCGAAAATACGCTGGGAAAGAATACGAAATGCCTTTCGATCAGCATTTTCTCGTCGCGGGCTCCGCTCCCCGTCACGTTTACGTCGGGAGCGCATCTCAGGATTACTACGCGAATCCGCGTCTTGAGTTCCTGTCCGCGTATGCGGCGGGGGAAGTTTATGAACGGTTCGGTCTGCCCGGACTTGTTTTTCCCGACCGCTATCCGAGCGCGGGGGATAAAGCTCACGACGGCTACGTCGGCTACCATCTCCGCGATGGATCTCATTTCTTGAGCCGCGACGACTGGAAGCTTTATATGCAGTATATTCGGAATGCGAAAAAATATACTGTTCTTTTGGCTGCGCGATTTTGAGGGCAGATGATATGCCGGCCAGACTGCCATGCTCAGCATCCTGTCGCTGTCTGAAAAAAAAGATTCACAAAAAAACGGGAGGTACTATTATGAAAAAAATAGGTTATTGTGTCGCCGGCCTTGGCGTCGGAAAAAATCATGTTTCCGCAGCGGCTTCCAATCCCAACGTCGGGTATCTGGCCATCTGCGATATCGATGAAGGTCGACTGGAGGCGGTTGGCAAACAGTATCCGCAGGCCGTCAGGTACAACACGTTTGAGGATATGTTGAAAGATCCCGAAATCGACATCGTAAGTATAGCTTTGCCCAGCGGCATTCATGCGGAATATGCCGTCAAAGCTCTGGAAGCGGGGAAACACATTCTCTGCGAAAAGCCGATAGACATTACGGTGGAAAAAGCGCTCACGATTGAGGAGGCACGCATCCGTACCGGGAAAAAGGTGGGCGTAATCTTCCAGAACCGGAACAATCCGGTCATGCGTGAAGCCAAGGAAGCGATTGAATCGGGCGCTATCGGCAAGCTGATTCTAGGCACGTTCTCAGTAAAATGGTACCGTGATCAGCCCTATTATGACGCCGGCGGATGGAGAGGAACCTGGGCCATGGACGGCGGAGGTTCTCTGATGAATCAGGCGGTGCATACCGTTGACCTGATGCAATGGCTGATGGGGGATGTTGAAAGCGTGCAGGGTTTATACACCATTGCCAACCATAAGATTGAAACGGAAGATCTCACCGCGTCCGTTATCCGTTTTAAAAACGGAGCTGTGGCGACTTTTGTATCAACCACCTGCTGCAACCCGAGCAGAGGGACGTTCGTTCAGGTTTACGGATCGGACGGATGCATTGAGCTGAACGGGGACAAAGTTGACGCATGGAAAATCAGGGGTATCACACCGGAAGAAGAAAATGCAGTAAAAGAAAAATATGTAAAGGGCAGCGCCGCGGCTGTTCAGGCAGACCCTACGCTTGTTATTGGTCACGCCTCACAGGTTAACGATATTATTGACGCGGTTATTCACGACCGCGATCCGCAGATCGGTCCAATGGAAGCTATCAAAGCGGTTAGGATTATAAACGCCGTATATGAATCTTCCCGCACCGGAAAGATCATACGGTTTGATTGAGTATCATTTTGTGAAAAGAAGGCATTCCTATGATTTGGGACAGAGAAAGATACATTGCACATTCGCTTTTTGAATATACCGGACGTGAAATGTTCTGCGAAATTTTCGGTCCGCTGCATGTGCTTGAAAACGAATGGCGGATGCAGGGGGCGTCGGAAAAGGAAATAGGAATGACGGCTTTCGACTGGGACTACGTTCCCGTTGTCGGGCTGTCCGGCAGCGGGGGAGCGCATAATACTGGCATCGTGAGTTATGTCATCGAAGATACCCCGGAATACCGCATTGCCATTGATAATCTGGGGCGTCGCACCAAACTGGTTAAAGCCTCCGCAACGATTCCTCTTCCGCTGACATACCCGGTAGAATCCCCGGATGACTGGGAAAAGGTTAAGCGCTGGTACTTGTTTGACGAAAGCCGCGTCAATCGCGAAAAACTGCTGGAACAGAAAAAACGGCGCGACAACGGCGAACTCGCGTATATCGGTATGCCGGGCGCATTTAACACACCGCGCAACCTGATGGGGGAGGCCGGAGTCTGCATAGCATGCTACGAGGAGCCGGAAATGCTGACCGACATGCTTGAGACTTTTGCCGACACAATGGTAAAGGTTATTGAACGTGTCGGAGATATCGTTCCGATCGATCTTCTTTTTGTGCATGAGGATATGGCCGGAAAATCGGGGCCGCTTTTCGGGCCGAACCAGATTCAGACGTTCTTTAAACCTTATTACACAAAGGTATGGGAGGCGGCAAAGGCATGCGGCGCTCGGTTGTTTTCTATGGACAGCGACGGAGATATGTCGCCGATTTATGACGACCTGATAGAATGCGGGCTGAACTGCATACACCCGGTCGAGCCGGTCGGAGGCAACGACATGGTTGAGCTTCGAAAAAAATACGGGAAAAAGCTATGCTTCAAAGGA
>JAFZTO010000073.1 GCA_017618795.1 Clostridia bacterium
CGGAGAGGGAGGCGATCTCCACGGCCATATCCGATCTTGTCGGAATCCGCGAGTACCCCGGAAACTATATCGTTCCGACCTACGTCAACGCGGCGTTCCTCAGGTCCTACACATACTCGTCCGACGCGTCCGACGAGCTGCTTGACAGGATCGTATATATAAATAAGGAAATCTCGCGCAAACGCGACGATTTCAAGATGGACTACTTCGACGTGTCCACCAAGGAATACCATCCCGGCAGATACATTGCCGAGCCCATCTACACCAAGTAATTTCCGAAGGAGACAGTAAATATTATGAAAAAAGAAAAAGTATCTGCTGTAACTGAGGAAAGACAGTCTTACGGCTACGGGGGAAAGCCCATGACCAAGGGGCGTTACATACGCATCCAGATGAAGCGCACGTGGCAGGGCTACGTCATGGTGGCGCCGTTCATGCTCATGTTCATCGCCTTCACGGTCGCGCCGGTCCTGATTTCGATAGCGCTTAGCTTTACCTCCTTCAATATGCTCGAATGGCCGGAGTGGAAAGGTCTCTCCAACTACATCCAGTTGTTCCTGGCGGACGACCTGTTCATCACAGCCTTCGCGAACACCATGCTGTTCGCCATCACGACCGGACCCGCGTCGTTCATTCTTTCGTTCATCGTCGCGTGGTTCATAAACGAGCTTTCCCCGCGCATGAGGGCGTTCGTCACGGTCATCTTCTACGCGCCGTCCATCGCCGGCACGGCCTATCTCGTCTGGGGCATATTCTTCCAGGGAGACATTTACGGTTACGTAAACGGCTGGCTGCTCAAGATGGGGCTTATCAATGCGCCGATTGATTATTTTAGAGACGTGCGCTTCATCGTGCCGCTCTGTATCGCGGTCGCGCTGTGGACGTCGCTCGGAACCTCGTTCCTTTCAAATATTGCCGGTCTTCAGGGCGTTGACCATTCGCTTTACGAGGCCGGAGCGATCGACGGAATCAAGAACCGCTGGCAGGAGGCGTGGTACATCACGCTTCCCTCGATGCGTTCGATACTCCTGTTCGGCGCCGTGCTTTCGATAACCGGCGCGTTCGGATTCGGCGGCATCGTCAACGCTCTTTGCGGCAACCCGTCGACCGACTACGTGGCATGGACGCTGCAGCATCACCTGACGGAATATATGTCGACGCGTTTCGAATACGGTTACGCGTCCGCAATTGCCGTCGTGCTGTTCGCCATCATGATGACCGCGAACATGCTCGTCCAGAAATTCCTTTCGAAGGTGGGGCAGTGACATGGCAAGAAAAATAAGAGTCCGCAACCACAGAGTCGTCCTTAACCGCTCCAAAGGCGGTGACGCGGGAATAACGATATTCCTCATCCTGCTCGGCATAGTGATGTTCCTGCCGATGTGGTACCTCATCATCACGGCTTTAAAGCCTCTCGGCGAACGCAACATCACGCCTCCGCTTCTTTACGTTATGAAGCCGACGTGGCAGAACTTCATCGATCTGTTCACCAACATGAACAGCACGTGGGTCCCGGTATCGAGATACCTGTTCAACACGATCATAATCTCGGTGGCGGCTACCTTCGGCTGCCTCGTCCTCGGCTCGCTGACAGCTTATGCGCTGTCAAAAATCAAGTTCCCCGGCAGAGTTGTCATTTTCAAGCTGATCCAGTATTCGCTTATGATTAGCTCCACTGTCGCGGGCATCACAAACTTCTTCATCTTCGTCGCGCTCAAGTGGCTCAACACATACTGGATCTCGATAGTTCCGGTGTGGGCGTCCACCCTCGGTCTTTACCTGATGAAGCAGTTCATTGACACCAACGTCTCGGACGAGATGATCGAGGCGGCGAGAATAGACGGCGCCGGAGAGCTCAGGATCTACTGGCAGATAGTCATGCCGCTCGTCAAGCCCGCGTGGCTTACCCTTCTCGTTACCACGTTCCAGTCGGTCTGGAACGCCGGAGCGTCCGGTTACGTATGGTCCGAGCAGCTGAAGACATTCAATACGGCGATCGCCAATATAAGCACGGTCTCCGTAGGCGCGTCCTCCGCCGGCTCGGTCGTCATGATGAGCGTCCCTATCATCATCTTCATCATCAACCAGGCCAAGATAGTCGAGACCATGGGCTCCTCGGGCATGAAGGATTAAGGAGGGAATTATGAAAATTACATTAAGAATTTTTGCGGTTCTTTTCTGTTTCCTGATGGTCGGCCCGGTTTTCGCTTCGGCGACGTCGTACCAGACTTACACCTATTCGATAGACGGGGCGCAGCTCCTGTCTCCCGACGCGTACGTGCCTAACATGCCGTACGATTCGGAGGCTATGAAGCTCCCGGAAACGCTCGATTCGCCGTACGACCTGGTCGTTGACGAAAACATGAACGTCTATATCGCAGACGCCGGCAACAGCTGCGTCTACTGTCTTGACAGCAACTACCAGTTCCGCTTCAAGCTCAGTACCTTTATAAACGATCAGGGCATTGACGACAAGCTAGCGGGATGCAAGGGCGTGTTTGTCACCGATAAATACATCTACGTTGCCGATACGGACAACAACCGCATCGTGCTGTTCGATCCCGACGGAAACTACGTCCGTCACCTCGAGCAGCCGGAATCGGAGATTTTTGAGGACAACGCCATCTACAAGCCCATCGCCCTCGCTGTTGACAATTCCGACCGCATATATGTCGTCTCGTCTACCACGTATCAGGGGATCATCTCCCTTGACCCGGAGGGGAACTTTCAGGGTTTCGTGGGCGCTCAGCAGGTAACGTACAACAAGTGGCAGATATTCTGGAGACAGTTCCAGACAGCCAAGCAGAGAGCTCTCTCGGTCAAACTCGTATCGACAGAGTACAACAACATCACCATCGATGACAAGGGCTTTATTTACGTAACGACCTCGTCCATCGACGCAAACGCCCAGCAGGGCGCCATCACCAGCAAGGCGGGAACGTACGCGCCCGTCAAGAAATTCAACGCCGGCGGCGACGACGTTCTCGGAAGAAACGGGTTTTTCGGTCCCGGCGGAGAAGTCGTTGTCAACTACAGCGAGATTCTCAGCGACATCACCGGCCCTTCGAAGATAGTCGACGTTGCGCTCGGCCCGTCCGGGAGCTGGTCGATAATCGACGAGAAACGGTCGAAGGTATATACCTATGACCAGTACGGCAATATGCTGTTCGTGTTCGGCGACATGGGCGCCATGCTCGGCAACACGCAGAAGGTAGCCGCGATTACGTACCAGGGCAGCAAGCTGCTGATACTCGACTCAACGGCAAAGACGGTCACGACATTTACCCGTACCGACTACGGAGATACCCTTATCAAGGCTCTCCAGGACGAAATAGACCGCAACTACGACGCGGCCGTTGAAAACTATCAGGACATCCTGACACGTAACAGCAACTTCGACGCGGCTTACATCGGCATAGGCAAGGCGCTATACCGCCAGGGCAAGTACGATGAGGCCATGAAGATGTTCAAGAGCGCCTATGAGACGGAAAACTACAGCAACGCCTTCAAAATGAAGCGTCAGCAGTGGGCAAACAAGTACTTCATCGTAATTCCGATCGTGGTCATCGCGATAATCGCCCTTGTAACGTGGTTTTTCGGCTATGCCGCAAAGGTCAACAAAAAGGTCTCCACCACAAAGGGAAAGAGGACATTCGGGCAGGAGCTTCTGTTCGCGTTCCACCTCATTTTCCATCCGTTTGACGGCTTCTGGGATCTGAAGCACGAAAAGCGCGGCTCGCTGCGCGGAGCGTTCTTCTACCTCGCGCTCGCGGTAGTGACGGTCGGATATCAGTCGATAGGCCGCGCCTACATCTTCAACCCGAGAGCAACGTCCTCGTCCTTCTTCACAACCATCCTCTCGATCCTCGTTCCCGTGCTTCTGTGGACGACGGCGAACTGGTGTCTGACGACGCTTTTCGAAGGAGAGGGAAGCTTCAAGGACGTGTTCATCGCAACCTGCTACTCGCTTGTTCCGCTTATCCTTCTCATCATCCCGGCGACGGCAATTACAAACGTGCTTGCGCTGAGCGAGATGAAAATCTATACCATGATAGTCGGCCTCGCGTGGGTCTGGGTCGCGATTCTCGTGGCAGTCGGAACCATGGTGACCCACGACTATACTCTGGGCAAGAACATTCTTACCCTTATCGGAACCGTTGTGGCGGCATGCTTCGTCATCTTCTGTGCAGTGCTCTTCTCGACGCTCTGCGCCAAGATGGTCAGCTTTATTTCGGGTATCGTCACCGAAATCGCATTCAGACTGTAAGGAGGAAAGAAATATGAAAAAGAAATTACTTTCGGCCCTGATGGCCCTGAGCATGCTTCTCGGCATTCTTTTCTCCGCCATCCCGCCGCTTTCCGCCTTCGCGGCAAAGCAGATCGACTTCGCTCCCGCGGGAATCAACTATCTGAAGGACGGCTTTGCATCCAAGGAGGCAAAGCTCGAAACCATGACGATGATGCTCGAGAAGTATAACTTCCAGCTCTATTACGAGCCGTGGACCGGCGAGGTCGCGGTTAAAAACACCGTCACGGGCGACATTCTTATGACAAACCCGTACGACGTCGGATCGGCTACCGCATCCGACAACATCAAGAATCAGCTTCTTTCCCAGATCATTCTGAGATATACGAACACGGAAGGCAACGAGATTTCGATGTTCAGCTACGTCGAGGCCGCTCTGAGAGAGCAGATCTCCGTTTCGTACATAAAGAACGGAATCCGCGTCGAGTACGTAATGGGCAAACGCGAATCCCGTTCGCTCGTTCCGCGCTACATTGAAAAGAGCAGATACGAGGAACTGATACTTGCCAATATCGACAACGAGTCAAAGTACAAAAAACTCGACGCGTTCTACGTCCTCAAGGACCCGAACGAAGAGGGCCTGACCGCAAAGGCGAAGGAGGAGATGCTGAAGTCGTTCCCGATCACCAAGGAAATGGCTATCTACGTTTTCGACAGCACCGCCTCCGAGCGTGAGGTCAACCTGATCGAAAGCATCATCAAGGAGTTCTGCCCGGCATATACCTACGAGACCCTTGAATACGATCATCAGCTCACCAAATACACGAGCGACGACAGCAACCCCGTTCAGTTCAGAATGGCGCTCGAATATACGATAGACGAGGACGGTCTCTCGGTCCGTCTGCCGGCAAACGGCATCCGCTTCGACCAGAGCACCTACCAGCTTTCGTATATAAGAGTACTTCCATACATGGGAGCCGCGTCCTCCGAGTTCACCGGATACACGATGATTCCGGACGGCTCGGGAGCGCTGGTGAGATTTGAGGACGTACTTAAAACTGGAATGTCGAGAGTCCTTTCGGGAAAACTTTACGGCCAGGACTACGCGTATCATACGATAAGCGGCGCCAACCAGCAGGTCATGAGAATGCCGATATTCGGCGTGGTGGAGGATACCGTCTACAAAATAGGCGGCGAAACTCCGGAAGTGCCGGAGAATCCCGAGGAACCGGCCGAGCCGGCTGAATCCGCCGAACCGGCAGAATCTGAGGAGTCTTCTGAACCCGCGGAACCGGGTGAAAACGCCGAGCCTGAAGAGCCCGACGAGCCCGAGGATCCGGAGCAGGGAGGCGATAATCCTTCAGATGAGCCCGACACTCCCGCAACCGTGGAGACGTATATGAGAAAGAGCGGCTTCCTCGCCATTATCGAGTCGGGAGATTCGCTCGCATCGATAACCACCGACCACGGTGGAAACGTCACCCACAAATACAACTCTGTATACACCGAGTTCAACCCGCGTCCCAAGGACAGCTATAATCTCGGTTCGTCCATTTCTGTCGCCGGAAACGCGACCTGGACGGTAGTATCCGAGCGTAAGTTCACAGGCTCGTTCCGGCTCAGATTTATAATGCTGACCGACATCGAGTACTGCGAGAAAAACGGGATCGACACGACTGGCCTCTTCGACGCCAGCTACGTCGGCATGGCCAAGGCGTACCGCTACCGTCTTCTCAAGGAGGGAGCCATAGAAAAGCTGGGCGAATCAGCTCAGATCCCGCTTTACATGGAGACCCTCGGCGTCATTGACAGCAACGAAAAGATACTCAGTATCCCGGTGAAGCTGAAAAAGGCGCTCACGTCCTTCGAGGATATAAAAACAATGACCGAGGAGCTCGGGCAGGCCGGCATCACCAATATTATCTTCAAGCTTACCGGTTATGCCAACGGAGGCATGGTAAATACTTCCACAAGCAAACTTAAGATCGAAAAGTCCGCCGGAGGAAAGGACGGACTTAAAGATCTGCTTGAATACGCGGAAAGCAAAAATGTAGGCGTTTTCCTTGATATCGACTTCACGTACGTCAAGGCGGACAAGGCCTTCGACGGCTTTGTCAAGAAGACCGACGCCGTCAGAACCATTGACGACAGATATACGAGAAAGAAGGTCTACAAGGCTACCCTTCAGTACTTTACAAGTACCGGGCTCATAGCCGTGTCGCCTTCGATATTCGGTGATATTTTCGCCTCGACTCAGAAATATCTCGAAAAGTTCAGCGTGACAAGCGTTTCGCTGGGGACCGTAGGCTCGGATCTTAACTCAGACTTTGACGAAGACGATCCGTACAACCGCGAGGACTCCAAGGAGAATGTGGTAAGGGTTCTTGAGAAAATCAAGAAAGCCGGCTATAAGGTTATGCTCGACTGCGGCAACGCATATACCGTCGCCTATGCCGATCATGTTCTCAACGTTGCGCTTGACAGCTCCAACTACACGTATTCGAGCGAATCGGTACCTATGTTCGGACTTGTTTACCACGGATTCCTGAATTTTGCAGGCACCGCCACCAACACGGCCGGCGACATTAGGTACGAAAAGCTCAAGATAATGGAGAACGGAGCAAATCCGTACTTCATTCTTGTTTACCGCAACGCCGAAAAGCTCAAGGAGGACCCCGATCTTGCGTCTTACTTCTCGATTTCCTACGAAAACTGGAAGGAAGACCTTGTCGCAGTCTACAAGGAGCTTGACAAGGTGCTTCAGCCCGTCATGAGCTCTGAGATAGAAAACCATGAGTTCCTGATCGGCGAGCGCGTGCCCTCCGAGGAGGAGCGTCTGTCCGATGAGGAAAAGGCGAGACTCGAGGAGGAGGAAAGGATAAAAGCAGAGGAAGAGGCAAAGGCCGAGGAAGAGAGAAAGCAGAACCTCGCGGACCATATAAACGAGCTCAGGGGAATAACCAAGCCCGCTGAAAGCAGTGAACCCGTGGAGACGCAGACTCCCGAAGAATCACAGACGCCCGCTGAATCCGAGCCCTCGTCAGATAACACTGAGACGACCGAGCCCGATGACACCGCAGACGAGCCGGCAGATCCTGACGAGCCCGAAAAGGAGGAATATCAGTATACGCGCTACACCTCCGACAACGGAATGATCGTCAAGGTGACGTTCGCCAACGGATATGCCTTTATACTGAACTACAATGTTTACGACGTTACTGTCGCCGACACCGGGGACACGGTTATTCCGGCTCTCGGCTACGCGGTGCTTGACGCGTCCGGAAACGTTATGTTCACCAGTGCAGAGGAGGCCAACGCATGACCAACAATACAGCAGTAAAACAGGCTCCACGCAAGGTGGTTTCCCTTGACAAGCGCAAGGCGCACGCCGGATGGCTGTTCGTCCTGCCGTTCGTCATAGGTTTCATAGCCATTTATCTCCCCGTCATACTGGATTCTCTCAAGTACAGCTTCTGCTCGCTTAAGATTATTCCCGGAGGCGGATATGAGCTGACGTTCGTCGGCTTCGAAAACTATCAGAAGGCGCTTTTCGAGGATCCGAGCTTTGTTCAGATTCTTATTGCAGGGCTTAAACAGCTCGTGCTCGACGTGCCGGCAATTGTGATATTCTCGCTGTTTATGGCAGTTTTGCTGAACGGCAAGATACTCGGTCGCGCGGCGTTCAGAGCGATATTCTTTATTCCCGTTATTCTTTCGACGGGTATTATCAGCAATATCGACGCTGCCAATACCCTGAACGAGTACATGGGTTCGGCGGCCGGTATCGATGATGGCTCCGGAAGTTCGACGGTGACGCAGATCGTGTCTCTCACCGACGTAAGCTGGCTGTTCTCGAGCATGCAGGTGGGGACCGAGCTTCTTACCTATGCAATCCAGCTTGTCAACAACATATTCAACATTATAAACCGTTCCGGCGTGCAGATGCTGATCTTCCTCGCGGCGCTTCAGTCCATCTCCCCGGCGATCTACGAATCGTGCTCCATCGACGGCGCAACCGTCTGGGAGACCTTCTGGAAGATAACCATCCCCATGGTGTCTCCCATGATTCTGGTGAACGCGATATATACTCTTATAGATTCGTTCACCTCCGAATCAAATACGATCATGTCGTATATCGACTCGGTTTACAACCAGCCGGGAGGGAACGTGCTGTCCACAGCAATGTCGTGGATATACTTCCTGATTGTCATCCTGGCGGTGGCGGTTGTGGCGGCGATCCTGTCTGCCTACATCTTCTACCAGAAACGCGATTGACGGGAGGAAATATTGATGGATTATTCAGAAAATTCTCCGAAAATCAAACGTGAGACAAAAAACAAAATAAGGGTCGAGTTCGAGAGAACGTCGTGGTGGACGCGCTTCAGACTTAAATATCTGACAGGCTCTTCCTTTGTGAAGGGGCTCTGGTGGCTGTTCAGGTTCGTGCTTCTGCTCGGCGTGTCGTACGTAATACTTCAGCCCTTCTATACCAAAATAGCCTCCTCATTTATGAGCAGGGAAGACTTCGTCGACGTCACGGTCAAGCTTATTCCGAGGCACCCGACCCTTGACACTTACAAGGCGATCATAGTCTCAAACGGCTATTTAAAGGCTCTGCTCAACACGACGATCCTGTCGGTGTCCTGCGCGCTGCTCCAGACGCTGTCGTGCTCGTTCGTCGGATACGGTTTTGCCAAGTATAAGTTCAAGGGCGCCAAGTTGCTGTTCGCGCTTGTCATCCTGACGATGATCATACCGCACAAGACCCTTCACCTGTCCCTGTTCATGAAATTCCGTTTCTTCGATCTCGGGATAGGCAAGGTCGGGCTGCTTAGTTTACTTGGAAAGATAATTCCTAATATTGGCAAATGGCAGGTCGGCCCGATAAGCCTGATCAACACTTATATCCCGTTGTTCATTCTTTCGGCCACAGCGCTCGCATTCAAAAACGGTCTGTTCATCTTCATGATGCGCCAGTTCTTCAGAGGCGTGCCGGACGAGCTAGAGGAATCGGCGTACATCGACGGCTACGGCCCGATAAAAACGTTTTTCCGCATAGTCGTGCCGATCTCGGTACCTATGATGATAACTGTGTTCCTGTTCGCGTTCTCGTGGCAGTGGACCGACAACTTCTACGTCAATACGTTCTTTACGTCGACCGGACCAAAGCTGATGCCGAACATCATTTCGATTCCTAAATCGCTCGACACGGATTACGCCGGCAAGTCTCTTTACGAGGCCGCCATCCGCAACACCTGCGGACTGCTGATCCTGTATCCGCTCATCATCGTATATCTGTTCTGTCAGAGATACCTGGTACAGGGCATCGAACGATCCGGTATCGTCGGATAACAACATAAATAAATCCCCCTTTCCGGGGGATTTTTTGTCGGAATTAACTTGCCTGTATTATTTTTCTGATATTGTTATTCTACAGTTTCATCATCCTGTATCCGATACCGATATGTGTCTGTATCAGCGCCTGATTGCTGTCGTTCAATTTTTTGCGGAGAGTTGCCATGAACACGCGAAGTGATGATTCACTGTTTTCAACTGGGTTGCCCCACACGCTCTGAATGATGTATTTGTGTGTCAGCACTTTCCCTGCATTTTTGGCAAGCAGACACAGCAGCTTGTATTCAATCGGCGTCAGGTGAAGTTCCTCGCCGTCAGTGTAAACACAGTTGGAAATGTAGTCTATCCTCAGTCTTCCGTTGACAAATTCGGTTAACGGACCATTCTCGGATTTTATAATCCTGCGCTGTATTACTCTCAATCTTGCAAGCAGTTCCTCGACGGAAAATGGTTTTGTCAGGTAATCGTCGGCTCCCTTGTCCAGAGCAGTAATTTTGTCCTTGTCATCGCTTCTCGCGCTGACGATGATTATCGGAACATCGCTCCACGCGCGAATACTCCCGATTACATCTACTCCGTCAATATCCGGCAGCCCCAGATCGAGTATGATAATATCCGGTTTATGTGAGGCGCTAAGCATGATAGCTTCGTCTCCTCTTCCGGCTGTTATAAAGCGGTAGCCGTTCATTTTCAGCGTGGTTGTAATAAGATTTCTTATGGGTTTGTCATCCTCTACAACCAGAACAAGATATTCATTCATTAAGATCAACCTCCCCTATTGGCAACGTAAAACTGACAATGGTTCCCGTCGGGGTGTTTTCGCTGATGGATATCGTTCCCCCGTGCGAGCTAATAATAGATTTGCACAGTGCAAGTCCCAGACCGAGACCGCTTCTGCTGTCAGAGGAGCGTCTGCTCCCCGTGAAAAACATGTCAAATACCTTTTCCTTTTCTTCTTCGGGGATGCCTATGCCGTTGTCAGATACGGTTATTACGGCAAATTCCCGTTCGCGAGACACGCTTAAATAAATGTCAGTATCGTCTGCGCTGTATTTCACCGCGTTGTCGCACAGGTTGACTATTACCTGAACGATTAGGCTGGCATCCGCTTTCACAGGGACGATCTCATCATGCATGTCGACTTTTATGCTTCGCTTCGGATGGGTTCTTTCAACATGTTTCACGGCTTCCCTCACTATATCATCGAGTATCTCCACCGTAATTGTCAGCTGCATCTTTCCGTCTTCAATTCGAGTGGAGTAGAGCAGATTTTCTACCATTTCGATAAGCCACATGGACTCGGAATAAATGTCTGTGTATATCTGATTTTTTGCGCTTTCGTCGAGAGTGTTGCCGTTAGAGATGAGAGTACTCGCGTTCCCGGAGATCGATGTCAGCGGCGTCCTTAGGTCGTGAGATATAGATCTCAGCATATTAGCCCTTAACTGTTCGTTCTGTGCCAGCAGAGCTGCTTCTTCCTTTTCGCGCGCATTCTGCTCTGCGATAAGGATATTGCGCTTCAACTGGTTTGCCAGGGTACCCGCAATGAGCGCCGTTATGAACATTGTCACAAAAGTGACGGGATATCCTGCGCCGTGGGCGGACAGCGAAAATTCGGGGTAGGTGAAGAAATAATTGAACAGTACCACTCCGATAACCGACGAGATCAGGCAGTAATGTATTTTTGACGTGAAAATCGATATCACAAGCACGGCTATGATATAGAGCAGGATGATATCTGCGTCTGCAAGATGAAATGCCTTGAAGATACATCCCAGCAGAGTCGCTCCGGTCAGTACCAAAAGACATACCGAAAGGTCTTTGAGCAAGGCAAACGCGGCAGATTTCGATACAGATTTACCATTCTTGAAAATTGACATGGCTGTTATACTTCATCGTCTCCGTCATAATCTCTGTCGGGTTTTTTAATATTTTCAATTTCGCTCGCATGTTTGTTCATTCTCATTTCGCTTAAGTAATTATCAAATTTTTTTATAATAAAATAGCCATAGAAGCACGTAGCTGCTATAGATATTGCAAGCAGGATATCTCTCACGCAACCCCCTCCTATATTTTAAAGCACTTCTGAATATCGCGCATCTCACCGATTACAAACGCGACGTCATCTTTTTGTATTACAGTATTGGGCGAAGGTATGAAGACCACTGTTCCACGCTGGATCGTAAGAATGTTGACCTTGTATTTTTTGCGAATGTCGATCTGCGTGAGAGTTTTTCCATGCCAGCTTTTCGGGACTTTCAGCTCATAGATTGAATAGTTGTTGTCAAGATGTATAAAGTCAAGGATACTGTCAGATGCGTATCTCGTGGCTATTCGAAGAGCCATCTGCATTTCAGGATATACTACCTCGTCGGCCCCGTTTTTCAGCAGAAATTTCATTTGTACATCGTTCGTCGCGCGGGATATGACTTTCTTTGCGCCAAGTTCCTTGAGCAGAGAAGTCGTTTCAAGCGATGACTGAAACAGGCTTCCCAGAGCGACTATGCATACATCGTAGTTGCCTACACCGAGTGAACGCAGAAATTCCTCGTTGGTGCTGTCGCCGATCCTTGCGTTGGTCACATACGGCATTATCTCGTTGATGCGCTCTTCATTTATGTCTACCGCCATGACCTCGCACCTCAGTTCTTCCATGCGTTTGGCGATATGACTTCCAAATTGCCCTACTCCAATAATCAAAACTGTTTTCATACTTTTAACTCCTTATCCAACTGATATTTTTTCAAGTGGCAAACGCGAGTTTTTGCTGTCGGATGACGGTAAAGTTGCGTAAATAAGTGTCAGCCCGCCTACTCTGCCGAAAAACATGAGAATCATCAGTATTGCGCGGGATACAGTCGATAGTTCGCATGTGATGCCTAGCGACAGGCCGACAGTTCCGATTGCCGATGCGGCTTCAAACAGGCATGTTAGCAGCGGAAGCGTTTCTATTCTGCTTATGACGGCTCCGCTTGATAAAAACAGAACAAGATACATGAAAAGGATCGCTCCGGCGCTGCGGACCGTTTCATCGGATATCCTTCTTCTGAAGCACTGAACGTCGTTCCTGCGGCTGAATACGGTGACGGCCGAAAGGAAAAGGACGGCAAATGTTGTAGTTTTCATTCCGCCGGCGGTAGATCCTGACGAACCGCCGATCAGCATGAGGATTATCATTATGGCATCGCCGGATTCATCCAATATGGCGAGGTCAGTGGTATTGAAGCCTGCAGTCCGGGTTGTTATCGACTGAAAAAACGAGTTGACAATCCTGTCGCGCAATAATTGCCCGTTGAATTCATAGAAAAAGAAATACAGAGCCGGAAGAACTATCAATACGGCCGACGTCAGGAGAACAACTTTGCTTTGCAGGGAATATCTTTTTAACCGGATCCCGTTTTTTTCAACATCGCTCCAAACCAGGAATCCAATACCTCCCGTAACAATAAGAAGCATAATCACAGTGCTCAAATAGACGTTTCCGCTATAATATGTCAGCGATGAAAATTCACCACGGGCTCCCATGAGGTCGAAACCGGCATTGCAGAACGCCGATATGCTGTGGAACAGAGAGTACCAAAGTCCTTTTGCCAGGCCGAAGTCGCTGCAGAACACGGGTGCAAGCAATGCCGCTCCGATCAGTTCGATGACAAGCGAGGTCTTTATAATAAAGCTTGTCAGTTTCACGATGCCTCCCATCTGCGGAGCAGAGATGGATTTCTGCATAACGCTTCGCTGCCACAGACCGATTTTTCTGCCTGACGCAGTGATGATTGCAAGTCCTATAGTTATTACTCCCATTCCGCCGATCTGTATCAGAATCAAAATAACAGACTGCCCGAACAGCGACCAGTATGTAGCTGTATCCTTGATGACAAGACCCGTCACACATGTTGCCGAAACGGCGGTGAACAAAGCGTCTTCAAAGCATGTCGTACGCCTCTCCCTTGATGAAACGGGGAGCATAAGCAGTAGCGTTCCGATGAGTATCAGGCAAAAGAAGCTCACAATTATGACCCGGAACGACATGGTGTTATTTCTGTTCCTAATTGTTTTCTTACGCAACATTAACTGCCTCGAATTTAAATAATATTAATTATATCACAAATGCAATTAAGGTGCTGTTAAGATTGCGTCGAGGATGTTAAAAAAACGTTAAGGAGCGGTCACTTGTGAGCCGGATGTCAAAACCATATCGAGGACATCATTTCGGAGTTCCTTATGAATCCGGCTAAAAAACGGTATTATATGGCTTCTTGCCTAAAGAGAGTTTTTGATTTTTATATCTTGAAAATTTGTTTTGACCATTAGTTCGGAATTGTTGTTATTATATTCGAACAGTTTATAAAATAAGAAAAGCCCCGGAGCGGGGCAGTGTTTCTTATGTATCAAAGGCTGTTCAGAGCAGCAGTATACTGGCTCTTTTTTCTGGCCGCGTTGTTCTTGTGGATAAGACCCTTCGCGGCAGCCTTGTCAAGCTTTTTAACTGCGTCAGCGTATGCGACGGTTGCCGCCTGCTTGTCGCCGGACGAGACAGCTGCCTCGAACTTCTTCATAGAAGTTTTGAGCGCGGACTTAGCCATTTTGTTCTGAAGCGTCTTGACGTCTGTAACGAGCACGCGCTTCTTCGCGGACTTGATATTCGGCATATTTTCACCTCCGTACTTGAGTAGTTGCAATTGACAGCATAATATGATACCACATTTTTTGCAAAAAAGCAATAGTTTTTTGAATTTTTTTTAAAAAAAAATATTATGAACAATTTGTAAATATTATTTTTTTGTAAAAAAAGTATTGACAATGGAAAAAATACGATGTATAATATATATTCGGCTGATTTTCCCGCATTGAATAATTGCAAAGAAATAAGCCTGCAAAAAAGGCCTAAAAAGCTTCTTTTTGCACAAAATAACAGTAAAATCAGGTCATACCTGTTTAATCACGGTATGCGGTCTGATTTCCCGATAAGGATAAACGAGGCGGCTTATAATTCGACGGTAACCAGCTTGTCGTAGGGGTAGCGGAGTTTTTCCGGCTCTGGAGTTTTTCCGCATCACACGGATAAACCGGTATGATTATTTCATTGAAGGAGATAAAACAATATGGTCAAGCCCCAGAAACTCGGCAAAAACACAAGAATGAGCTTCTCGAAAATAGAAGAAGTTCTTGAAATGCCGGACCTTCTCGAGGTACAGAAAAAATCGTACGCGTGGCTGCTTGAAAAGGGTATTCCGGAGGTCCTGAAGGACGTTTCGCCCATTACGGACGCCCAGGAGAAGTTC
>JAFZTO010000074.1 GCA_017618795.1 Clostridia bacterium
TATCAATCCCGGCTACCCGGGAATTGCAGAGGTAAACATGTTAGATGATAAAGGATTTGATTTATGGGCAGACGGATACGACAAGTCGGTCGGACTTTCAGATGAATATAATACTTATCCTTTCGCGGGATACAAAAAGATACTTGCCGACATCTATAGAATTGTAATGGAAAAACCGAATGCGGCGGTACTTGATATGGGCTTTGGAACCGGCACGCTAACAACAAAGCTGTATGAAAACGGATGCGTTATTTTTGGACAAGATTTTTCGGCAAGAATGATTGAACTGGCTTCTGAAAAGATGCCTGATGCCCATCTTTATCAAGGGGATTTTTCACGGGGATTAGTCGAAGCCCTAAAAAAAGAGACTTACGATTTCATTGTCGCAACTTACTCCATTCACCACTTAGCGGATGACCAAAAGGTTGTACTCCTGAGGGAATTGATGGGTCATCTTAGAGATAACGGTAAGATTCTTATTGGGGATGTGGCTTTTGAGAGTCGGGAAGAACTGGATAAATGCAGAGAAGAAAGCGGCGACGAATGGGATGATGATGAGTTATATTGTGTTGCCGATGAATTAAGAGCAGATTTTCCGGGCCTTGTTTTCAAGAAAATGACGTTTTGCTCCGGAATCCTGACGATATCCGGATGAATTCCGGTGTGGCGGAACATGACAATTCTGTGAAACCGGATTATCCGGGAAAAACGCAGGGAGAAGACAAATGAACGCAAAGCGCGGATATCTGCCGGAGGACGAAAGAAACTTTTCGCCGGCTGCGATTCAAATAATGAAAACCGCCTCGCGGCATATTTGTTATCTGCTGAACGAGGGCTACGATTTAAAGCATGCGTCGACTTTTGTCGGCAATCATTTCGTTCTGTCCGAGCGTCAGCGGCTGGCGATCGCGCGCAGCGTGGCGGCGGACAAACAGTTGAGAATAAGAAAAGAAAAAGAGAAGGCCTCGCTTGACGGCGCAGAAGTCTGGGTTGACGGCTTCAACACAATCATAACGCTTGAAGTTATGTTTTCGGATTCCGTTCTTTTCGACTGTATGGACGGAACGGTGCGGGACCTCGCCGCCCTGAGAGGAACGTACAGAATCATTCCCGAAACGGAGAAAGCCGTTCACGCGCTTTTCGATACGCTGAAGGTGCAAAATATTAAAACCGCGCATATTCTTCTCGACGAGCCGGTGTCGAATTCCGGACGTCTGAAAACGCTTATTGCAGATATCGGCGAAGAATATCCGTTCGGACTTGATATCCGGGTACTTAAAGCCGTCGATTCGACGCTGTGGGACAGGGACAACGTGATCACCACCGATTCCATTATTCTCGACAAGTGCCGCGGCTGGTTCAATCTGATAAAGCTTTGCGTAAAGAAGAACGGTACGAAAACGCTTTGCGTGTGGGAACAGACCCGAAAATGAAAGAAATTCTGTAGAAAAAAGGAGATTTATAAAATGAGAAACTGTAAACGAGCGGCGGTTTTAATTCTTGCTCTGCTGATGCTTGTTGTGACGGCGTCATGCGGAACTCGGACGTCAAATACGAATAACGGAAACGGAAACGGCAACTCTTCCGTTTCATCATCCCCGGACAACGATCTCTTTGCAGATTCCGGAAAACCTGACGAGCAGACTCTCACGGGAAGGCTTTTCCGCAGCGGCGACTATATCTTTTCAGACAACGGGGACGGTACGGCTTATGTCGTTTCCTATGAAGGAACCGCGTCTGAGGTCGTCTTCCCGTCGGAAGTTGAGGGCCTTAATGTTACGGGAATCTGGACTTACTCGCTTTACAATTCTCAGTCGGTCAGAAAAGTAACTCTTCCTGCGAGCATCGAAAAAACCTTTTACTGTGCGCTGTCGTCAACAAGCCTTACGCAAATTGAAGTTGACGCTGAAAACCCTTATTTGAAATCCGTTGAAGGAGTGCTCTACAGCAAGGACGGCAAGACGCTGATTTGCTATCCCGGCGCGAACTGCGCATATAAAGGCGAGCGAAAATTCTGTCTTCCCGACAGCGTGACATCCATTGACGCCGGCGCTTTCTGGTATGACTCTTATCTGATGGTAATCGAAGTCGGCAGCGGCAACAAAGCTTTTAAAGACATCGAAGGCATTCTGTTTTCGAAAGACGGAAAAACGCTGATCTGGTACCCGGCGGGAAAACCTTACACCTATTACGAAATTCCGGAAAGCGTGACGGGAATTGCCCGCTATGCGTTTGTTACCACCGAAAACCTGGAGCAGATAGTAATTCCCGCCGGCGTTGAAAAGATTGCACCGAACGCCTTTTTGGGATGCAAAGGGCTTAAGTGGCTGACGGTAGACGAAAACAACAAGCACTACTGCTCGGACGAACAAAGAATTATATACAACAAGGACAAAACCGAGCTTATCGCTTATCCGGTATCCGACTCGTCGACAACTTTCAAATTCCTTGACAGCCTTACCAAAATAGGCAACTATGCATGCTTCAACTGCAGGTTTATGTACAAGGCGCCTGTTCCGGCCGGCGTTACCGAGATCGGTTTTGACGCCTTTACGCATTGCAAGTGGCTTCGCGAAGTTGAGCTGCCTGCGGGATTAAAGACTGTCGGAGAGAACGCGTTCGCGGAATGCCCGGACCTAACAGACATTCAGTTTGCCGGAACAATGGCTGAATGGGAAAGCGTTGTGAAGGGCCGAAACTGGAATTCAGGGGCAACGCCGGATATCACCGTTCACTGTTCTGACGGCGACGTTGTTGTCTCGAAATCGTAAAGAAAAAGCATCCAAATTTAACATATGGTTCGTTGAATTATGGGGGTAAAAATGGCATAATAATACTGGGCTAAGAGCTCGACAAATCGGGATTTGTAGGAATATTCATTTCTCTTATAAACAGGCACCGAGGTGCGAGGAGGTAAATAACATGGATATGAAGCAGGCAATGAAAGAACGTCATATGGTTCGAAAGTACACTGATGAACCTATTCCGGAGGATATCGTAGA
>JAFZTO010000075.1 GCA_017618795.1 Clostridia bacterium
CAATAGGCATCGCCAGGCTGTGTAAATTCCGCGGCAGAGAGTTCCGGATAGTACTGAACACCGAGCACCCGAACTTTATAAAATGCTACTCTAAAGTCGCCGATTCCGGCGAATATCCTGCCGAGGTTTTCACGCCTGCGGGAGAGGCACTCGGAATTCTTCACTCCGGTTCGCTTTGCGTTTGCGTCGATTTCAACAGCCGCGAGCAGGCCGAATGCCCTGAACTTGTGGACATGGCATCAAAAATTGTATATATAGACCACCATCGCAAAACGGCTGAATTTTCCGTTCAGCCCGTAATTTCCTACATAGAGCCAGCCGCCTCATCCGCTTCCGAGCTTGTCTCCGAAATTCTGGAGCAGGCAATGCCCTTCGGAACGCTTCAGAGCGCCGAGGCGCTGCTGCTCTACAGCGGTATAATTCTCGACACGAAGCAGTTCTCAAAAAATACGGGTTCACGAACGTTCAGCACGGCGGTCTTTCTGCGGAATGAAGGTGCAAACCCGGCAGACGCGCAACCGCTTTTCGCATCTTCGCTTGACGAGGTCGTTATGCAGGCAAGGCTTGAGAGCAGCGCGACGGTCTACAAAGACATCTTTGCCATTACAAGGTATAACGGCGTGCGGGACCGCGTTATCGCCGCAAAAGCCGCAGACAGCCTGCTTCTCGCCGACGGAATATACGCCTCGTTCGCCCTCTGCGAGGTCCCCGAGGGAACGCACATTTCATGCAGGTCAAACGGATTGATAAACGTTCAGCTGATAGCCGAAGCACTCGGCGGAGGCGGACATTTCGATTCAGCGGCGACAATAATTCAGGACGACGTCGTCTCATCGGAAAAAATGCTGAAAAAAGCAATAGACGAATATATAACTTCGGCCCTTAACGAAAAAACGACGCCGAAAAGGAGTTAATATGAAAGTAATTCTATTAGAGGATGTTAAAGCACAGGGGAAAAAAGGCGATCTGATCAACGTATCTGACGGATACGCCCGCAATTTTCTCATTCCGAGAAAACTTGCAGTCGAGGCCGATGCAAAATCCCTTAACGAATACAAAAACCGCGAAGCCTCCAAAATCTACAAGGCGGAGCTTGAAAAACAGAACGCCGTCCGGCTTGCAGAACAGCTGAACGGCACGGCCGTCGTCGTAACAGCACAGGCAGGCTCAAACGGGAAGATTTACGGCTCGGTCACCTCCAGGGAAATCGCCGATAAACTTAAGGAGCAGAAAAACATAGAGCTTGATAAAAGAAAGATAAGCGTTCCGGAGCCGATTAAAAATTTCGGCGTTTACGAGCTTGACGTAAAGGTCTACCCGGAAATTTCAGCAAAGCTCACCGTTAAGGTTGTTCCCGACTGAACCCGGAGAATAGTTATGGATTATAACGATAAAAGTATAAGAAAGCTTCCCTTCTCTCTTGAGGCCGAGCAGGCGGTACTCGGTTCCGTGCTTATTGATCCGGAATGTTTCCCCGACGTAGCCACGGCTCTCAAAACCGATTTTTTTTACGCAGACGTCAACCGTGAGATTTTCACCGCCATGCAGGACCTGTACCTTTCCGACGCTAAAACGATCGATCACGTTACGCTGACCGGCAGACTGACTGCAAAGAAATTATTTGACAGTGAACAGGAATGCGTATCATATCTGCGCGTTCTCGCAAATTCGGTGCCGTCGTCGTCAAACGTCAGGGACTACACCAAAATAGTACGGGACAAATACCTCCTCCGCTGTCTGATAGACATCTGCGGGGAAACATCCGAACAGGCATTTGCAGAAGCGGACACAACCGATGCGCTCATAGAAAACGCCCTCGGAAGACTTTACGATCTGTCAGACAGCTCAGTCAGCCACGGCTTTATCTCGATTAAGGACGCGATAATAGCCAATTACAACCATCTGAAAATCCTCAGAGAAGATCCGAAAGCCGCAAAAGGAACACAGACCGGTTTCTCCGGTCTTGACAACGTGCTTGTCGGCATGTCGCCGGGCGATCTCGTCCTTGTGGGCGCACGCCCCGGAATGGGCAAAACATCTTTTGCCATGAACATAGCAACAAGGGTGGCGCAGCAAAGCAAAAAAACCGTCTGCGTGTTTTCGCTCGAGATGTCGGCTGAACAGCTCGCCTCAAGAATGCTTTCCAGCGAGGCGCTCGTCGACAGCACGTCGATCCGTTCGGGAAATCTGACCAACGACGATTTCGTCAAGATAGCCCGCGCGGCCGCGGCGCTTTCAGAGTGCGACATTCTGATCGACGATACCTCTGGCGTCACGATCTCCGGCATGCGTTCCAAGCTGCGCAAGCTGCGTCAGGAGATCGGCCTTATCGTCGTCGACTACCTTCAGCTCATGCAGAGCGATCGCAGAATAGACAACCGTGTGCAGGAAGTCGCCGATATTTCTAGAGGGCTCAAGCTGCTTGCCAAGGATCTTCACGTGCCGATAATCTGCTGTGCGCAGCTTTCGCGCGGTCCCGAATCTCGCACTGACAAACGTCCCATGCTTTCAGATCTGCGCGATTCGGGCGCAATCGAGCAGGACGCGGACGTCGTACTGTTCCTTTACAGAGATGAATACTACGACAGAAACTCCGAAAACGAAGTGCAGAACACAGCGGAGGTCATTATCGCAAAAAACCGTCACGGCAGCACGGCGAACATTAAGATGGGATGGATCGGCCGGTACACGAAGTTCCTGACTCTGGACGAAAGATGACCGTCAGAAAAAAATTTCAGCAGGCAGTCGCCGATTTTGGCATGCTTGAAACCAATGAGACTGTGCTTGTCGCACTCTCCGGCGGAGCCGACTCGGTTGCTCTTCTGGCGTTGCTTAATGATGAAGGCTACAAAACGGCGGCCGCTCATGTCAATCACATGATACGGGGAGACGAGGCCGACCGCGACGAAAAATTCTGTCGCGATTTATGCGAGGCACGCGGCATTACTTTTTTTTCAGTAAAAATCGACGTTCCTCAACTGGCTGCGAACAGCGGACGGGGTACCGAGGAAACGGCAAGAGATGAAAGATACCGTTTTCTTGAGCAAACCGCCAAAGAAAACCACTTTGGCAAAATCGCCGTTGCCCACAACGCAACCGATAATGCTGAAACGCTTCTGTTCAATTTATCACGCGGCAGCGGACCGGCCGGAACGGCCGGCATTCCTCCATGCAGGGATAACGTCATCCGGCCTCTAATTTACTGTTCAAAACGGGAAATTGTCGATTTCTGCAAGGAAAACGGCCTTAAATACGTGACAGATTCCACAAACAATGACGTAAAATACAGCCGGAACAGGATAAGACATCTTGTGCTTCCCGAGTTAATGAAAATTAACCCCGATTTAGAAAAGGCGATTTTGAGGACTTGCGCGACCGGGCGCGAGGACAATGATTTTATTTGCAGGATCGCGGATAGATACTCGCTTGACAGCGGCAGGACGGCCCTTTCTGCGTTGCACAACGCCGTTTTGTCAAGAGTGCTATTAAGGGATCTTAAGGCCGGCGGCCTGTCTCCGGAATATGTACATGTAAAGACTCTTGAGGATCTTCTTCGCTCAGACACGATCAATTGTTCAGTTTCTGTTCCGGGAGGCTGCGTTTTCATCAGCCGAGACAAAATAATCCTTGCCGGTCCCGGGAAATTGGACGAACATGCTCTTCACGACGGAATCAACCGCATTTCCGAAAATTTTGCCGTAGTGCTTGCAGATTCCGACAAATTCGAAAAAATATCAGACAATCTGAAAAATATTTACACTTTGTCAACAAAAGCAACCATAAATTCTGCTATAATATCGGAAGGTTTTTTTCTAAGATCGCGAAAAGACGGCGACGTTATACGCTACGGCGGAATGACAAGAAAGGTAAAAAAGCTGCTTCAAAGCCGTAAGGACGCCTTGCCTGACAGAGATAAGGTACCGGTTTTTGCGAACATGAGCGATATAATCTGGATTCCCGGCTTCCCGGTTGC
>JAFZTO010000076.1 GCA_017618795.1 Clostridia bacterium
AATGAAAATGGCAGATAATATGCCCTTATCAGTTACAAAGGAACAGTATAATCAAATTCTCTCCTATGCGATATCAAAAGATGCTAAATTGTATGTAAAGAATCGGTACAATGAAAAAAGGAAGGAACTTAAAAAGATTGTTCCAGCTAGTGACTTCGAATTTGTTGCTGACCCTCAAAATTGGAACAGCGTTTTAAACCTTCAGAATTTGGATCAGTTTCTTAATACTTCAAAACTTGCTAAACCGCTGGCTAAATGGGCAAAGGAAAAAGGGATTCCCAATCGCAATCTTTATGTCAAGGATTCAACCAGTTTAGAATTATCTGACTTCAAACAGTTTGTTGAAGATAGACAGGACGTGTTAGTTTCTGTCATTAAAGCCTTGGTCTAATGAAGCAATCTTTTACCGCAGAGAGAAATCCCTGCGGTAAACTTTTTTCGGATTCTCTCTACCATGAAAACAAACGTTGCGAAGGGATAACGAAGGCATAAAAAACAAAGCCGTACTGCAAAATGCGGCTTAACGATGAGAGTATACAATTTCAAAAATCACACTGTTTCCGGTACCGATAGACTTACTTCATACCCCAGCGCCTTGAGGCGGTTTATTGAGCGCGAAACCACGGCTTCTTTTTTCAGTTCGTCAAAATAGTTGTCACCAAGCTCTCGGTATTCGGTTCCGTCGCGAATAATGTAATATGCAATTATCAATATAGTGTGCGCGACAGCGATTGTCGCACGGTTGGGGCCTCGCCTTGCGGCAATGCGGTAATACTGCGCGTTCAAGTATGTCCCCCTCCTGAGAGCGTTTACCTTTGCGCATTGGGCGAGCGCTGTTTTGAGGTTGTTGTTTGCCTTACGTATTCGGCCAGAATACCGTTTGCCGGCACTCTCGTTGTTGCCGGGGCATATGCCTGCCCAGGAAGCAAGGTGATGTGCCGTTGGAAATTTGCTCATATCTGTACCGATTTCTGACACGATTACTTCTGCGCTCTGCTGACCTACACCGGGTATCGTCATAAGCCGCTCCAGGACATCATTTTCAGCTGTCAGACAGGTGTAAATCTGAAGATCCGTTGTTTCTATCAGCTCGTCAAGGCAACGTATATGCATGCGCATAAGCGAAAGAATATTCCGAAGATGGTCGTTGATAAACCGGTCAGAGAACGTCCGAGAATCTCCTGCTTTCGCCTCAATGATCCTTTTGCGAGCGACGCAAGTTTATCGGGATCTGTTTCGCCATGAATAACAGCGTCTATGATCGCGCAACCAGTCTTGCCGTCAATATCCGATATGACGGAGCCGAGTTTGATGTTGGCGCCTTCGAGCACTTTTTGAATTCGATTGAACTCGCGCGCCCGTTCCTGAACAAGGCTTTTACGGTACCGTACCAATTCTCGCAAATCTCTCATCTCGCGAGGCGGTACAAAACTCGGATTGATCAAACCGTGGCGCAAAAGATCTGCTATCCATTCCGCATCCTTTACGTCAGTCTTCCTTCCGGGAACGCCTTTAATGTGCTGTGCATTTCCAATGATAACAGGCACATTTTCAGCCTCAAGAATGTTGTAAATGGGCTTCCAGTAAGAGCCGGTACTCTCCATGGCGGTCATCTGACATTCATTTTCGGTAAGCCAGGATGAGAGCCTTAACAGTTCGTCAGTCATTGTACCGAACTGCATATGTTCGCGGCGTCCCTTCTTTATCATACAAGCCGCGATCATATCCTTGTGTATATCGAGACCACAAACCCGTTCATACACTATTTCCATAATTTACCTCCGTGGATTCATATTAGGGCGTGGCTGCATTTTCGGTTATACACTACCATCCGTGCTTACTGAAAAGCAGCACAATTTGTGGTTCAAGGAATGCAGCCGGAACCAGTCTGGACTTCGAGCTGAACAGTTCGTTCGCACCAGCGAGAATCGGTCTCTTTGCCCCATATAATTATACTACAAAGGCATTAAATGCAGATTAAGGAGGCGTTAACAGTTTGTTTTCATTATTCGTGGTGAAAATTTTCTTTTAATTTTCGTGAATGTCTGGACTTGTGAATTTGTTGTGATATTGTCGGTGTTGCCGCAAGGGAACGTGAGAACGGTCCGGCGGTGACATACTCAAGCTGAAGGAGGATAACATGAAAGTATGGCTTTACTACAGGCTGTCGCGGGACGAGGACAGAGAACTGAACTCGCTCACGAACCAGCGCAAAATACTGGAGGCGTTCGCAAAAGAGCACGGCCACACGGTGGTAGGCGAATCGTTCGACGACAACGTCTCAGGCATGCATTTTAACCGGGAAGGTATCGAGCAGTTGCAGGACGAGGTCGAGAAAAAGACGATCGAGGCGGTGGTGGTCAAGGACCTGTCGCGGCTGGGAAGGCACAAAACGCAGACCGCGATGTTCATTGACTACCTGCGAAGCAACGGTGTGCGCGTATTGTCCGTGACGGAAAATATTGACACCGACAACGAAGATGACGAGCTGATGATCGGCGTCAAGGGCATTTTCAACGACATGTATTGCCGAGACCTGTCCAAAAAGATCCGCGCCGGATTCAAGCAAAAGCAGCGGGACGGTATGGTGATCATCCCGCCGATGGGCTATTACAAGGACAAAAATACGGGCCAGGTAGTGGTCGTAGAGGAAGCGGCGGAGATCGTGCGCCGGATATTCCGCCTGTATCTGGAGGGTTACGGACTGAAGTCGATCGCGCGGATGCTGAACGATGAAAACGTGAAATCGCCCGGGCATTTCCAGGAGAAACTGTACGGCAAGAACGTAGGCAGCAACAAGCCGGAGCTGGCGCGGCGCTTCCGCTGGGAGAACACGAAGATCAGGCGGATACTGGAAAACGAATTCTACACCGGCACGCTGGTCTGCCACAAGTCGTACACCAACCGAATCAACCACGTGCGGCGTGACATACCGGCGGAAGAGCAGTTCAGACACGAG
>JAFZTO010000077.1 GCA_017618795.1 Clostridia bacterium
AAATAAAACGGCAGATTTTACTGTGCCCCTTTCTTCAGATTGCAGTCACGGCAGAGCATCTGGCAGTTTTCCGGCACGGTTTTGCCGCCTTTGCTCCAAGGTGTGATGTGGTCGGCGTGCATTTCATCGAATTCGAATGTTTCGCCGCAGATTGCACACTTGTGATTTTGTTTTTCATAAGCAGCCAAAGCGTCGCGGCGGTCGAAAGCGCGTATTGAAAGCTTCTTTTCTTCGCCGGTCAGCAGATATTCGTAAATTCCTGATTTTTTCGTTACATCCTCATCGCCCATAAGCCGCAGGATTTCAATTTCCAGTTTCTTCGGGTCGAGATCTGTCCTTTTGCCGTGCTGATTGTAGAACATTCCCCACGGCAAACCCTTCATTTCTTTGCGCGTTTTCGGAAAAATCGCCTGAACCCAGTCAATAACGGAGCGGAAATAGTTCCAGAGCTGCACCGCCGAAGGATCATTCTGATGTTCTGCCATGTATGCTTCTATTGTTTTCCCTTCCGCTGAAGATGCCCACAAGATCGCGGTTTCAAGATACTCCTGGCGGATTGACGCACCTTTCAGATAATCACCTGCCAGAGTCCCGGCGGCACATCCGGTTTTGGAAAAATAGCGTTTTGCATCGGCAGTCCACGACCCAGCATAAACAGCGTTCCGCAATTCCTGATCCGAAAGTTCCTCTCCTGCAATATTGATGATTCTGAACCAATCCAGCTTTTCGCTGTCAGTGCCGTCGCAGACATAGACAAACAGCGGATAATTCAGGATTTTTTCTTTCTGGTCTTTAGGCAGATTATAAAAATATTTGTCGTCAACCGAAAATGAGCCGTCAACATATTCGCAGAGTGAAATCGTCCGCTGCTGTCCGTCAAGCACCTCAAAACCGTCGCTGCAGTCAGCTTTTTTCACTTTGCACCAGTAAATCACATTGAGCGGCAGACCTTTCATAACCGTGCGGATGACTTCGTCACGCTGATTGTCCTTGTAGACAAATTCGCGCTGATATTTCGGGCGGATATCAAGACGGCCGTCATATCCGACAACGCCTTCCTCCGCATCGTTGAAGTAGCCTTCGCAAACTTCACCGACAGTAACTTTCAATTCCTTTATTTCCAAGACAACCTCCCTGCCAAAAACCGCACGAGTAAAGCATAAAAAGCGGAGTGTTTCAATAAAATCAGGTAACAAACGCTGCCTTCGAAGATCGTTAGCCTTAAATAAAATTTAGTTTTCTATTTTTTTACTTTTATTTCTGAAAAAATTTACTAAAATATTCCGATTTGTTGATTTTGGAGATGATAATATGCCAAAAAATCAATTTTCTTCAAAAATAGAACCTGAATCAAAGACTCTGGAATACAAGCGGCAGATTCCGGATGACCATATAAAGTTTCTCAAAACTGTTGTCGCTTTTGCAAACGGGCACGGAGGGCGGATTATTTTCGGAATAGATGATGAGACGCATGATGTTGTCGGGATAGCGAGTGATAATCTTTTTAAAATTGCCGATTCTGTTTCCAATATGATTTACGACAACTGTATTCCGCAGATTATGTGCGATGTTTCATTGCAGACTTTACAGAATAAAACTGTTATCGTTGCACAAATCTATCCGGGTGAGCACACGCCTTACTACATAAAGTCTTTGGGACTTGAAAACGGCTGTTTCGTGCGCCTTTCCGCGACGACGCGGCTTGCTGACAGAGACACCGTTAGAGCTCTAATGTTTGAAGGTTCGAACACGGGTTTTGACAGAACGGTTCAGCGTGAAAAGTTTGTTTCGGAAAAAGAACTTCGATCTTTTTGCAATTCCTTGAAAGCGACCGCAATTAAAAACTGCGAAACTGACGAGCAAAAGCGGAATATTAAACCGCTGACAAAGAACAATCTGCTTTCGTGGCAACTTTTATATGAAAACAACGGCAGGCTTTGCAGGACGAATGCTTTTGATCTGCTTTCAAAAAATTCTTTGTGGTGCGCGAAAATACAGTGTGCGGTTTTTAAAGGAACCGACAGAAGTGTGTTTGTTGACCGTCGGGAGTTTACTGGTCCGATTCAGCAGCAGATTGAAGATGCTTACAGTTTTGTTCTGCGAAACATTCATCTTGGCGCCGAAATAAAAGGGCTTTACAGGCAGGATGTCTATGAAATTCCTCCGACAGCGATTCGCGAATTGATCATAAACGCTGTTCTTCACCGCAGTTATCTTGAAATATCACATATTCAGATTGCAATTTTTGACGACCGGCTTGAAATCACTTCCCCAGGCGGACTGCCTAAAGGAATAACGATGGAACGCATGAAACAGGGGTTTTCCAAAGTCCGCAACGAGGCTATAGCAAATGCTTTTCATTATATGCGCTTGATAGAGCAATGGGGAACAGGAATTCCGCGAATTATAGATTCGCTTAAAGATTCCGGCCTTGCCGAGCCTGAATTTATTGATATGGAAATTGCGATCCGCACGAATATTTATCGCAACACCGACGATAAACCGACGACAAAACCAGAAACCGACGATAAACCGACGACAAAAAGGAACGCTAAATCACTTATCCTCGAATATTTGGAAAACCATGAAGAGTGCGCTTTGAAAGAACTCAGCGAAATGCTCGGCTTGAAGGCTACGCAGACAAAATTCTATCTTTATGATCTCGTTGAATCCGGCAAAATCGTGGCAAAAGGTGCAAATCGCAACAGAACATATATTTTGAAAAAGGTTTAGCTATCTTTCCCCGCTTCCGGATGTTTGTTGCGGATAAGAACTCTGGCATATGCCTGAGTATATTTTTCTCCATCAACTTCGTAATATGTTTTATCCTTTGGCAATTCAGTTATTTTCAGAGCTGGACCATCGTTCAGTTTAGATACTAAAGATTTTTTTCCGTTTTTATCCACTTGTGTTTGTGTGCCATATATTTTTATGGCAGCATTAAACCAAGTTTTTGTGATTCCTATAATCTCAAACTGATCTGGACAGTATTTATCCAAAAAAGTTATCGGGACTCCCATAACACCTGCATAATCACAAGGAATATCGGCGGTGGAATCGACATTTATCGCATCATAATTGTCATATTTCTGATTGAGTTCGGGTGAATATTTTTTGACCAGAATCATTTCCTCATGGCGTTGTTTAATATCCAAATTGGTAAACCAACGAATGCCTTTTACGCGGATATATTTTCGTCCCGTTACCTCGTCTATACCGCATCCTGCAGCACTCAGCGGATAGTCATCTGGAACATAAAAAGCTCTATCGCCTGAATGAACACTTGGTCCGATCCAGACTTTGTTGTTCATAATCAACGGAAAGAACTCCTTATAAGTAACCGCATTTATGTTGCCGATAATAATGAACTTTTTGTTGTGTTCCACAAGTGTGGCCACATATTCGCGGAAAAGCGAGAACGGCGGGTTTGTCACGACAATATCGGCTTCCTTCATAAGTGCGAGACATTCAGGCGAGCGGAAATCGCCGTCACCTTGAAGCTCTGTCAGCTCGTTTTCTCCAGACTTGAAAAGTTCTGCCACATCAAGCATGTCCACGCCGCCGTCACCGGTTTTGTCGTAAACAGTTGTCACCACCGCTTTATAAGGCTTCTCTTCAGTATTTTCCTTACTCTCACCAATA
>JAFZTO010000078.1 GCA_017618795.1 Clostridia bacterium
CCGACCGCAGGGCCGTTGCCACTCCTACTATGCTTCCGGTTCCTATCGACGCGGCGAGCGAGGTACAGAGAGACGCAAACGGCGACACGTCGCCGTTTGCTCCTTCTTCTTTTTCAAATATCAGTTTCAGCGCTTTCGGGACTCGTACGAACTGTATCCCCTTCAGCTTTATCGTAAAAAACAGTCCGGTGCCGAGAAGCAATGTCAGGGTCGGTATCCCCCACGCCGCCTCCTGCACCTTTAACAATATTGCGTTCAGTGTGTCCATTTTTTACTTCCGGAATAAACGTTGCTCCGGTTGCTGTTTAATAAATATTTCCGTTTTCCCTGTAAGTTTTCCAGATGTTCTCAAAGAATATATCCTCGTCGGGTATCGGTCTTACTGGACGGTATGAAACAGTGCATTCTCCATTCGACCATGCAACCTCCTGAACGACCGAACGGAGCGACGGATCAGCTTCGATAAATCTGAAAGTCTCTTCCAGTCCTTCGCGAAGCGTTCCGTTTTCATTGTGAATAATATACGATCCCCGGCTGCCGTAGCCCTTGTCGCAATAGTCTGCCATGGCGCTCAGATAAACAATCTGCGCTGTCAGAATATCTTTCAACCTGTATATTTTAGTTGCGTTGCCACCTGTTTCGGCAATACTTTTGAGTTCTTTGCGCGCGTCGCGGATGGCCTTTTTTATTTCATCCGGATTTCTTATCGTCGCGCCGACGCGGCTCATACGCTTCTGAGCTTTTTCGGTTGCGGCGTCAACGTTGTCAGGATTGTTTTTTAAAGAATGTATAAAGCGCAGGTGCTTTTCCACAGCCTTGCAGATGATATTCTCATAGTTCTCAGCGTCGGGTTCGCCTGATCTGACAGCAGAGGCATATTGTGCGGCGCGTAATGAGCCGACCTGCCCGGCGTTAAGAGCTGATCCCCCTGGTCTTGTGATTCCGTGTGTTCCCGCAACCTCTCCGCATGCAAAAAGTCCCTTTACTGCCGTCTGCCACCACATATCAACGGCAATGCCGCCGTTGTTGTGCTGCGCACACAGAGAGACGGGCAGCATTTCCGTATGAAGATCGACTCCCTTGTCTCTGTAAAGCGAAACTGCTGGAGCATTCATGTGCTCGAGTCTGTCGATCGGCCTTCCGAAGCAGGCATGAGCTTTTTCAAGGTAGATTCTTGCGTCTTCACTTAGTGATGAGTATTCAAGCGCTTCAAGGCCGAGCGGGTTTGTTCTGAAATCAAGATAGACCTTTCTCCCGAGTAAATATTCCTCTCGATATACGAGAAGATCTATGACTGAGGAGCCGTTTTGGACTTTTTTGCAGTCAAAAGGCCATTGGTATCCCTTAAGGAACACCATCGAGAGCATTTTGGAAATGTTCCCGAAGTAATCTGCCAGAAATTCATGTTCTTTTCCGTTCGCATCAACCGATATGAATCTCGGGAGAACTTGCATATACGTCCCTGAAACATTCCAGCGCGGTGACGTTGAAGCGAGGCCGTACTGCCATTCGGTCAGGTTCTGGCCTCTTGCTCCCGCTTCAAACGCAACGCCCGAAGAACCGTGGTGACATTCGGGGTATACGCTGTTTGAATAGATGCCGGCAGGTCCGCCGGTTGCCCATATCACATTCTTGCAAATAAATACGGCAAGGGAGCCGTCGCTGAGCAGAGTGACAAGGCCGCAGACCTCGTTGCCTTTTTTCAGTATTTCAATAACAGTGTGACCGTCGTATAAAACGATACCGAGTTCATATGCTTTCTTTTCAAGACATTCCGTCATGAATTTTGAGGTGAGGGGACCGGCCGACGTGGCGCGGGCATACGGATCGTGATCGGTTTTGTATCCGACGTACTGACCGTATCTGTCGACGGGAAAGGGAACGCCGAGCTCACAGAGATTGAGGAAGCATCTCGCTGAGAGAGCCGCTTCGACAAGCGCGTTGTCACCGTCGACGCATCCCCCCGCGAAAAAGTTTTCGGCCATGTTTTTTACGCAGTCAAGAGTGTCTCCACACAGACCGAGCTTATAGTAGGTCTGTTTGTCGGAACCTGTGTTCCGGGACGTTCCGGCGTTAACGTTCTCCGTTATGATCGCAACGCTGTCGCACCCGAACTGCAACATGCGTATTGCCGCGTTAAATCCGGCTGCGCCGGTTCCGACGATGCAGGTGTTGAGGATTTTTATAAACCTTACGTTTGGATACCGTTCCATTGTCAGAGCCTCTGAATGTGGAAGCCGCCGTCAACGTCGACAGATTGGCCTGTTACGTAGGGAAGAGCCCCGGAGCACAGAGTGTAAACCGCAGAGGCTATATCCTCCGGTTCGCCCCAGCGTTTTATAGGAAGAAGTCCATCTTCAAATATGAGTTTGTCGTATTTTGCCTTTACTGTGGCTGTCATTCCGGTTCTGATTATACCGGGACGTATTTCATTGACCATGATACCTTCGGGCGCCAGACGGTCGGCAAAAAGCTTTGTGATCATGGAGACCCCCGCCTTGGAAATACAGTACTCTCCTCTAGAGATGGAGCTCGTATATGCTGACATGGACGAGATGTTGCAGATATAGCCTCTAACGCCGTTCTCCGACTCATTGCCAATCATGCTTTTTGCTACAAGCTGAGAGAGGAACATGGTTCCCTTTGTGTTGACTCCCATGACGAAATCAAAGCTTTCCTCAGTCATTTCCAGAATATCGTTTCTGACTCTTGGTGCCACCCCTGCCACGTTGACCAGAGCGTCTATCCTTCCGGTCCTTTCGAGAGCCTTGAGCAGGAATGTCTTTCTTGATTCAGCGTTGCCGAGATCTCCCTGATAATACGTGAAGTTTATGTCTGTGACGTCATTTTTCTCGGCTCCGACAACGTCCATGCCGACAACGTTCCATCCCTCGTCGAGAAATCTTTTTACGGTTGCTTTGCCTATTCCTCCAAGGCATCCGGTGATCATTGCGGTTTTCATTTTTTAATCCTCTTTTTTCGGTTATTTCGTGCTGTTTTTTATTTTTCTGTAAATTTCAGTGTACAGCGGATCGCGTACGGCGCATCCCGGAGTTCCGCCTGGAGTGCGCATTATTTCAGTGCATTTAGAGCAGGCGATACAAATTTTCCTGCTGTCAAGCGAGCCTCTTGTAAGTATATCTTTTGCAAAATCGGGATACGCGAAAATCATGCGACCGAATCCCGCAAAATCAAATCCGCCGTTTGCGATATAAGCGGCAGCAACATTAGGGGAGACAACGCCGAGCCATGAAAGGGCAGATGCTAAAACTTTTATCTCCGGCACAGCGGCGTGGACCTCCGAAATACCGTTCAGTACTCGTGCGACACCTTCGACGGGATGCTCGTCTGCCTGATACGGTCCCATGGAGAATGGTCTGTTAACGTGCGGATTGAAGTAGGGATTGCCCATTGTAATGTTTATTATCTGCATTCCAAGGCCACGCAGTTCCTTTACAAGCCTTTTAGGCTCGTCAAGGTCCGGATCGGTTCCGCTTTTTTCACTCACTCCGAAACCGTACGGGAATGGGAGGCCGTCGTAAATATTGAGACGCGACGATACAATAAAATCGGTCGAGACAGCGTGCATCGAGTTTCTGACTGTTTCGCGCAGAAGCCTTGTCCTGTTTTCAAAGCAGCCGCCGTAGCGTCCGCCGCGGTTATACGCGGACAGCAGCTCGCTGTTCAGGTATCTGTGGCAGCATTTTATGTCGACTCCGTCAAAGCCGGCCTTTTCGGCGAGTACAGAATTATTAACCATCGCTTCGCCGATTCTGTCGATGCCCTCATCAGTTATGATGTGTGATTTCTCAATCGGACCTGAATCCTCAAGCAGCGGATTGTTGTACGCTATTACCGGCTCGGCTACTCCGTGAGGTTTGCTGTAGCGACCGCTGTGGGTGTTCTGCATTATAATAAGCGGCGCATATCCGTTTTCTCTGATCGCCGTTTCGCGAATTTTATTTACAAGGCTCTTGAAGTTGTCAAGGTTTTTCCTGTTTAAGTATAACTGGCGCGGGTTGGCTCTTCCTTCTTCGGTGCATGCAGTCGCCTCGAACCAGATGATTCCGGCGCCTCCTTTTGCAAAGCGGAGATACCTTCTCTCGGTCAGCTCGCCGGGTGCGCCGTCTGCGTTTCCGTCGCAGCCCTCCATAGCCTGACACGCAAGTCTGTTTTCGATTGTTTTTGAACCGATAACCGTTTTTTCCGATAGAACGGAAATGTCGGAAGTGTACGGTATTTCAACATTGCAGTTTTGTGTCGCCTCGGCAAATCGTTCTGGGGTGAGCGGTACGTTTCGTGTCATTGTCTGCCTCTTCTTCATTAATAGTCACCTGGATAACAAGCGACGATTCGTATTTTTCATCCAGTATATATTATACATTTTTTTCATATCTTTTTCAATTGCATTTTGGCCAGATCAATATTGCGTTTTTAACATTTTACTAAAGTTGTGCAGCCGGGTATTGCAATTTTATCAGGTTTGTGATATAATATGTTATACTGAAAAAGCCAGTTTTGAAGGGAAACAGATTATGAAATTTGTCAGCGGACTTGTGTCCATATCATTCCGCCCGGTAAAGGCCGACGATCTTATCGTGGAATGCAAAAAATGCGGCCTTCAGGCCGTCGAATGGGGAAGTGATGTGCACGTACCCTTCGGAAATATTGCGGAAGCCGAGCGTATCGGAAAGTTGACATCGGATGCCGGAATACTCATGCCGGAATACGGCGCTTACTGCGAGCTTGGTATTTCTTCTGAGGATGAGATTGTCAATACATGCCGCTCGGCCATTGCTCTCGGTACTCCTGTTGTCAGAATCTGGGCGTTTAACAAACAGCGCAACTGCGTTTCCGACGCGGAATACGAAATTGCCGTTTCTGACGCAAAGAAAATGTGTGACATGTTCCCGCAGCTTACTTTCTGCCTTGAATGCCACATAAACAGCCTGACTCAGGACTATCGCGACGCGCTTCAGCTCATGAACGACGTTGACAGGACAAACTTCGGGATGTTCTGGCAACCGAATCAGCTTTACAGTCATGATTACAACAAACGTGCGCTGAGAGCTTTGCTTCCATATATTTACGCTGTCCATGTTTTCTCGTGGGAAATGGTGGACGGCAATCTGCGGCAGTATCCTCTCGTTGAGCATGAGGACAGATGGCTTGATTATCTCGACATTATTAAGGAATCGCCAAAAGATGTTCTTCCGCTTATGATCGAATTTGTTTATGATAACCGTCTTGAAACGCTGAAGTCCACTGCCGACACTCTCAACGGCTGGATTGAAAGATACAACTGAATGTCACCGTTTCACGGCGTATGGATAACCTCTCCGGACTTTAAGGATCTGCATCCGCTTAATGTGTATCACCGTGAGGCGGAGGCCGAAGATAGCGGCGCTCAACACCCTGATAATCTCCGCAATTATCACGGCAGATTCATCTGCAGATTGAACGTTGACCGGCGTTCCGATATCAAAGGCCGAAACAGCCTTTTCGATTTTTCCCTCTTCGTTGAGAATGATCACCTGCGCAGCATAGGAATAAGCCAGATGGCTGACAGGGTTGTCACTGATGGTTCCAAGCGGATC